>JAHWJJ010000050.1 GCA_019348475.1 Gemmatimonadota bacterium
GGCGAGCCGCCCCGCCGCGGACGCGGGCGCCGCCGACGCGCTGTGGCCCCCGCTGCACCAGCTGCGGGGCCCCGCGGGGGGGTCCGGCATGGAGGCGCGCGCCGCCGCGGCGGCGGAGGCGGAGGAGGCGGTGCGGGGGGGCGGCGGGGCGGGGGAGGTGGAGCGCGTGGCCCGGCTGCTGCGCGCGGAGTCAGGCCGGGGGTAGGGCGCCTTCCCCCGCGCCGGCGGGCGCGGGCGCGTTCCCGTTCGGGAGCGCGCGTTCCCGCGGCGGAACGCGGATCCGCCCTCGCACGGCGCGGCGTGAAAGGGTAAAGCGTTGCGGGAGGGGAGGATGCGGATGGGACCGGGAATGGGCCGATCCTTGCCATATAACACCCCGTGTTCGACCATTCCCCTTTGCCGATGACCGATTCACTGATGCTGGCGCTGGCCGACGACGACGAGATGCACGCCGAGCTGGTGTGCACCTGGCTGGAGCGCCAGGGGTTCCGCGTGATGCGCTTTCCCTCCGGCGACGACCTGCTGTCCTGGGCGTCCGCGGGCGAGCGGCACGTGGACGCCTTCGTGCTGGACATCGACATGCCCGGCCGCGACGGCATCCAGAGCAGCCGCGAACTGCGCGCCCTGAACGGCTATGCGCGCGTCCCGACGGTCTTCGTCAGCTCTACCTCCCCTCGTGCGGTGGTGGAGGCGGCGCCGGACACCGGGGGCGTGGAGTTCATCCGCAAGGACGGCGAGATGTTCGTGCGGCTGGCGGCGTGGCTCAACGACAACCTGTACGCCGCGCGCTGACCGTGATCCTCCGCTGACGGCGAATGAACCGATTCTGGACCCCCCGGCCGCGGATGATGCGGCCGGGGGGTCTTTTCTGCGCCGCGTCCGGCGTTCCGCCCGGCGCCCCCACTCCGCTCGCTGGTCCCAGATCTGAGAAACAAACTTCCGGCACCCGCTTCCACTGGTGGCCGAACTCGTGTTTTCGGAACTGTCTTCCGAATTCGGCCAACGAGTCGGGCTTATCCACTCTGTTGTCCAGTTCCAGCCCGGGCGGTCTCTTACAGATCGCAATCGGGTGGATGATGTGCCCCGGCGGCCCCCGCCGCGCCACCTCGATCCCTGCCCATCCAAAAAAACGCGGATCCCGTCCCCTCGCCGGCAGCATCGTCCCTACCAAGGACCGCGTGCATCCTGCCGATCCCATCCGGTCCGCCTCCGGCCGTCTCACCCGCAAACATCCAGCACCGCCCGTCTTCTTCCGACGGGCTTGTATTGCGGCCGCTCGGGCACGACGGATCTCCGGCGCGCATTCCAGAACGATCTTCCGCGATCCAGCTTCTGAGCCTCGCGCGTCCCAGCCAAAACCCTGCCGTGCCGTTGAAGCCCCACGCAGTTTGTGGGGCTTTCCGCCGTTGTTGCGGCGGCTTCAGCCGCTCCCGCGCGTCGACTCAGTTCACCGTCGCGACAGGGGGTTCGTATTGCGGCCGCTCGGGCAACGACGGAGTCCGGCGCGAATTCCAGAACGATCCTCCGCATCGGGAATGAGGCTCGCACCTCCCCCAACCCGTGCCGTGCCGTTGAAGCCCCACGCAGTTTGTGGGGCTTTCCGCCGTTGTTGCGGCGGCTTCAGCCGCTCCCGCGCGTCGACTCAGTTCACCGTCGCGACCAAGTAGGTGAGGAGCCTGTCTCCCTCGCGCGGATCGGACAGGGAGATCCGCGAGCGGACGGCGCACGATTCGGTTCGATCCGCGGCGGCGCAGGCGGAGGCGAGCTGCGCGGAGATGGGGCGCGCGCGCTCCCCATGCACCACCTGCACCACGCGCGGCGCGGAGCCGCGGATCAAAAGCGGCGTGGTCACGTCCAGGGTACCGCCGGCCTGCCGGGTCACCGCCGTGGCACCCGCCGCCACGCCGATCCCCTCTACGACGGTGACCGAGGCGGAGATCTGGGCGCGCGCCTGCTGTGCGTCCGCGGGGCGGGCGGCGAGAAGGGCGAGGAAGCAGAGCGTCAGGAAGGCTTTCATCCGGATCCACGGGGTTGGGGTCGCCCGTGGAGAAGGCACGCCCCGCGCCCTGCGGATTCCACATCTAAACTACTTCACTGCAACGACTTATCGTAATCCATCCTCCTTCTCGGGCTGTACGGAAATACGACAACAAGGCCGGACCAACGCTGATCCGGCCGCGTGCCGCTTGATGTTTTCGAGCGTGGTGTACGAAAATCGTCCAGCGCGGGTAAACCCGAGGGAGCACAGGGCCGTCCCGGTGGCCTGTGGTCAGCATCCCCGGCAGGATGGATGGTTCGGCGCGCACGGCGGGCGCCCCCCACCCCCGGCCCCTCCCCCACAAACTGCGTGGGGGAGGGGGAGATGCCATCACTCCATCAATCCATCACGTTTCAGCCGGTGGGACGAAGCTGAACGGGAGGGATCTGGACCGGCTCCGAGCCTCGAGCGGCGGGGACCACGAAGGTGAGGGACGGGGGATCCGCCGTGGCGCGAAGGGCCTGGAGCGAGCTGGCCGAGACGGTGAGGGTGTACGCGCCGGCGGGGAGCCGCGGAAAGTAGAACTCGCCGTCGCTGAACGTCACCACGCGCCGCGGCTGCTCATCCCCCTCGCGCCGCACCTCGACGGTGATGCCGGCCAGCCCGCGCGGCGCGCCGCTCCACTGCACGCGGCCGTACGCCTCGCGCGTGCGCACCAGCGGCAGGTCCACCGGCGTGTAGAGGTTGGGGGTGGGGCGCAGCAGCGGGTCCGCCGCGCCGGGCGCCAGGTCGGTCACGGGAAGGCTGAGCGTGTCGATGCCCACCGGGAGCACGGCGTAAGGCAGCAGCCCCCACGAGGCGTAGCGGCCCTCGCGGTCGGTGATCGCCCGCTCGCCGCCCACCAGCACGGGGATCTGCGGCGCCGGCTGCTCGCCGGGGCCCATGACGCCGTCGCCGTCCTCGTCCACGAACACGCGGCCGCTCACCCCGCCGCGCCCCAGCGTCTCGAAGGGGCTGGCGTCCGTGCCGTGGCGCCCCCACGCCACGCCCCCGCCCGCGGTGACGAAGACCCCCTGCCGGCCGGGCTCGGCGAAGGCGTTGGTCTGGAAGTACGCCGCCGGCGCGCGGGTGATCACGCTCAGCGTGAACGCCGGAGCGCGGGTGGAGCCCTGCCATCCCCCCGCCATGCTGATGCTGGCGTGCTGCCCCGCCCGAAAGGTGACGCCCAGTGATGCGTTCTGCACCGCCGCGCCGCCGTAGTCCACGCGCCCGTTCAGGTTCAGGTCGCGCAGCATGGGGAGCAGGTGGCGGGGCAGGTAGGTGTGCGCCGTCACCGTGACGACGTCCACGGGCTGGAACCCGCTCTCGTACGCCACCCCGAACTGCATTCGCCTGAACCCCGAGACCACCCCCGACTGCCACGCCGGCCCGCCGCCGCCCGGCCGCTCCCGCGCCCGCGCCTGCACGATGAGCGTGCGGCCGCGCCCGGGGAGAAAGCCCCGGAACGCCGCCGATCCCTCGCCGAACCAGAAGGGCTCGGAGAGGGCGGCGAACCCCTCCTGCCGCTGCCAGCCGCCGGAGATCCGCCACCCGCCGTGCCGGTCGTAGCGATGCAGCGTGCCGTGCGCCAGCGCGCCCGCCCGGGCGCGCACCTCCAGCCGCAGGTCCGGCCGCACCCCGTAGCTCAGCAGGCCGTACGGCCGCGTCTCCGACGCCCCACTGTCCCGCGCGGTGTGCTCGCCTCCGATCCCCACGGTCAGCGTGCGGCTGACCCCGTAGCGCACGTCGCCGTAGCCGAAGGCCGCGCAGGCGGTGGTGTAGCGGCAGGCGCCGCCCCCGGCGCGGTACCGCCACTCGCCGTCAGGCACCTGCGTGGCGGGGACCAGGAACACCAGCTCCTCCGTCCGCTCCTGCCCCGCGGGGCCCAGCATGCGGATGCGCACCGGGGTGGCGCCGTACCCCAGCTGCGCCGCCACCGGCTCCGGCGCGTCGCGCGTTCCCACCCCCACCAGCTGCTCGCCCTGGTACACCTCGTACTCCCACCCCGCCGGGACCACGGGGCGGATGAGCGCCTCGCCGAAGTAGCGGGGGGCGTACAGCGGCTCGTTGCTGACGGTAAGGCCGAAGAGGGGGCGGCTGACCAGCCCCTCGCTCAGCACGTCGCCCACCCGCACCTGGCGCACCACGCGGCTGCGCGGAAAGGCGCGGGTGTACTGCAGGTGGGGATCCACCGGCCGGATGCCGGCCGTGTCGAAGACCGCGGCGCCGCCCCCTTCCAGCGCCCCGCCGGCCACGGCGCCGCCCAGCACGGTGCGGACGCGGCCGTGAAAGCCGGTGTTGGTCACCGAGCCGGCCACCCCCCACCCCGCGGCCAGCCCGCCGCTGCGCGACGGGTACGGCACGTCCGGCTCCGCGGCCCCGCCGCCGGCCCCCGCGCGCAGCCCCTGGCGGCGCGCCTGCACGCGCGCGCGGGCCACCACGGGAAAGTCCTGCCGCCCCGTGACCAGGATGCTGACGTTCTCCCAGTCGATCATGACCTCCGCGGCCAGCACGCGCTGCAGGGCGGCGGGCGAGAGAAAGACCTCGGCCCCGCGCCGCACCCACTCCGCCTCGGCCACCGCCGCCGTGGTCCCGCCGGACGAGACCTCGCGGCGCGCCAGGTCCACGCGCGTCTTCCACACGCCGGGGGGCCACTCCAGCTGCAGCGTGTCGCCCCGCTCGGCCACGGGGATCTGCAGGAACTCCAGCACCTGGCGCAGGGGCACCAGCGGCTGCCCGCGCGCGTCCAGCAGCACGGGGACGGTGCGGGCCTCGCCCAGCGCCGTCAGCCGCAGCTCGAACAAACCCTCCTCCTGCGCGCAAAGCGGCGCCGCGCACAGGAGCGCGGCGCCGCACAGGAGCCGGACGGCGGCCCCGGGCCGCCGGCGCAGGGGACCCACCGTCAGTTGAGGACCGATATGGTCACGGTCAGCGGAGCCGAGTACAGCCCCGGCGCAAGGCTGCCGCCGGGGACCGTGAGCCGCCCGCCGACGTAGACGTCGGCGGAGAAGACGTTGTTCTGTGGAGTGTTGTTGGGCAGGTCCACCATCAGCTCGCTTCCCGCGGCCGTGTGCGAGGCGGGATTGTACGCCACCTGCTGCACGTCGCACGTCGCCGGGGTGGAGGTGGTGGCGTTCCACACGCACATCCACCCGTACTCCACGCCGTTCCAGCTCACCGGCAGGTTCGTGGTCCCGTTGGTCAGGTTGGCCGGCAGGGTGAGGCGGATGCCGTACTTTACCGTCTTGCGCAGGTTGCTGAAGCGCACCCCGGCAGACCAGGTGCCCGCGGTGTACGGCGGCCGGGCGGGGACGGCCACGTCGCTGCCGGGCCCCACCGAGCCGAAGTACAGGTCCCGGGTGGTCTCCAGCAGGACTGGGGGCGGCGCGACCTTGACCGACGCGTTCACGTTGGCGCGCCAGGTGGTCCCCTGCGCGGCCGCGCGCGCGGCTCCGCCCGACGCCAGGAGCGCCGGGATCAGGAGGGCGGTGAGCGCGCCGCGAAGCGTCATGGCGCGACCGGAATCTGCTGGACGAGCGGCGGCGCCGGCAGGGCCCCGCCCGCGGGAAGGTCGTCCCGCTCGGTGTTGATGGTCAGCCGCAGCTGCAGCGGGCCCGCCGTCCCGTCGGGGACGGGGATGCTCAGCCGCCGCCGCATGGTGCGGTAGACCGCCAGGTCGTCGTACGCGCTGGCCAGCACCGCGCCGCGGGCGTCCAGCACGTCGGCGCGCAGCGAGCCGAGGAAGGCGGCGTTCCCGGTGCGCTCCAGGTCCAGCTCCAGCGCCACCTCGCCCCCCACGCGACGCGCGGCGGCGGAGGTCACGGCCACGCCCGTCCGCACGTCGCCGTTGCGGTAGTTGGCGGCCATCACCAGCGTGGTCTGCACCTCCAGGTGCAGCACCTGGTCGCCCCGGGCCTGCTCGATCGGCGGCTGCCCGCCCTTCGAGGTGACCAGCACGCGGGCCCAGTACTCGCCCTCGGCCAGCCCGGCGGGGGGCTCCACCATCACCCGCACCACCTGGCGCTGTCCCGGCTGAAGGAGGAGCCGCCGGGGAAAGGCGCGCATCCACCCCATGGCCGACGGCTCGCCGGCGGGGGGCTCCCGCGTCAGGTCCACCGCGATGTTGCCCGCGGTGTCGGACTGCGGATAGCCGTAGGCGAAGTCGATGGTGATCTCTTCCGGCAGCTGCCCCGGGTTGTACAGGGTCAGCACGCCCGTGCGCGTACGGCTGTCGATGTACAGCGCCGTGGGCGACACGGAAACGGCCGCCGCCTCGCGCGCGCACAGCAGCGTGAGCACGAGCGCCAGCGCGGCGGTGCGCAGGGAGGGGACCCGCGTGGAACGGTGCATCGGACTTCTACCCACTTGCCTTTTCTGGAACGGGTGCGTCAGGTCGCGGTGTTGGCGACCACCAGAAAAACGGTGATGGCGGCCGTGTACTCGCCGGGCGGCTGCCCGGCCCCCGGCTGGGCGGCCCCGCCCAGGTAAACCGTGGCGCTTCCCAGCCCCGGCGGAAGCGTGAACGACACCGGCTCGTTGGGGTCGAACACGATCTCGCGGCTGGAGCGCGCGAACACGATGCGCCCGTCGCCGGGGCCGAACCACAGGGGCAGCGTGGCGCCTCCGCGAGAAGCGAGCCCGGTGGGAAGCTCGAAGGTGAGGGTCACGTGCCCCGACCCCGCCAGCTCCAGCGTGGCGCGCCGCGCGGCGTCCAGCGGGCTCACCACCGCGGGCGCGCCGGCGGAAAGGAGCCCGAAGCGCAGCCCCTGCACGGGCAGCGCCTGCACGGTGCCTTTGCCCTGTGCCGCGCCCGGAGACGCGACGAGCAGGAGCGCGACCCACAGCCACGCTCCTGCTCCGCGGCGGAGGGGTGCCGCGGCCCGCCGCGACCGCCCCGCCGCCTTCACCCGCTGCCTCAGTTGACGGCGGTGAACGTGAACGCGATGTCGCCGGTGAAGTCGCCCACGCCGGCCGCCGCGCTGCCGGTCACGGTGCCGCCGATGAGCACGTACGTGCTCTGGCTGGTGCCCGGGGTGCCGGCGCTGAAGCTGAACGAGGCGCAGCCGCCGGTGTCGGTGCCGGTGCCGCCGCTGCTGGTGGCCGTGGCGCAGGTGGCCGCGAAGCCCAGGGTGGCGCCGGTGGTGCTGTTGGTCAGCACGGTGGGCACGGTGGCGGTGACGTTCACGTTGCTGTTGTGGCCCACCTGAATCTGGCCCAGACCCGCGGTGGCCAGCCCCGAAAGCGCCGACTGGCTGGCGCCGCTGCTGGCCAGGGTGCTGCTGGCGCCCATGGACAGCGTGCCGAACTTGAGCTGGTGCGTCGTGGAGGCGGTCAGGTCGGCCTGCACGCGGGCGGACGCGTTTACGGTCGCGGTCGCCGTCTGAGCGGCGGCGGGGGCGGCGAACAGCGACAGCGCGGCCACGGCCAGAGCGAGCTTCTTCATGTCTTCCTCAGAGGGATGGGAGTGTTGGGGGCACTGCGGTCGGGCCTCCGGAGGATCCGGCAGATGGGCCCGCGTTGCCGGACCCTGAAGGGGCAACGCACATGCCATCTGCCGATTGGACGCCAACCTGAAGTGTGGCAACAATTTATCCTCGCTCCGCTCAGTCGTCCAGTGGGACCGCGTTCCCGTTCGGGAACGGGCGCGTGTTCCTGATCGGGAACACGCGGGTGCCGCGCGTGCCGTCACCGGCGTGCAGCCTCTTCCGAGGCGGATCAGCAGCGCTGGAGCGCGTCGATGAACAGGCGGTTCTCGTCCGGGGTGTTGTAGAAGTGGGGGGACACGCGCACGTAGCCGGCGCGGTAGTCCACGATGACGTTCTGCTGCGCCAGGCGGTGCACCGCGCCGGGGGCGTCGTGGTGGCGCACCAGGATGATGCCGGAGCGGCGTGCCGGGTCGGCGGCGATCTTCATCTCCATCCCCGCTTCACGCGCCAGCTGCACCAGGTCTTCCGTGAGCGCGGCGATGCGCTCGTAGATCTTCCGCTCCCCCGCCTCGGCAAAGATCTCCAGGCCCCCCAGCGCCGTGTAGGCCGTGGGGACGGCGGGGGTGCCCATCGAAAAGCGGCCTGCGTCGTCGCGGAACTCCAGCTCGTCGTTGCGGAACAGGAACTGGTCGCGCGCGCCGAACCACGACGCGATCGTGGGCCGCAGCTCCGCGATGCGCTCCTGCCGCACCCACAGGAAGGCGATCCCCGGCCCGCCCAGCAGCCACTTGAGCGGCCCCGCCACGTACACGTCCGCGTCCACCGCGCGCGGATCGACGGCGATCTGGCCGGCGGCCTGGTATCCATCCACCAGGAACAGCGCCCCCGCCCTGCGCGCCGCCGCCGCCGCGCCCGAAAGGTCCTGCACGTAGCCGGTGCCGTAGAAGACGTGGCTGGTGGCCACCACGGCGGTGCGCTCGTCCACGTACTCCGCCCAGCGCTCCGGCGGCACGCCGATGCCGTCGTGGGAGGGGACGCGCACCACCTCCACGTCGGGCCGGGCGAGCCACTGGTACACCAGCGTGGGAAAGTCCAGTTCGGCGACCACCACCCGGTTGCGCTTGCGGTAGTCGATGGACGAGGCGATGGACGACAGCGCCCCGGAAACGCTGGGGGAGAGCGCGATCTCCGTCTCGCGCGCGTTCCACATCGTGGCGACGGACTGCTTGAGCTGGCCCAGGCGGCCCATCCACAGCTCGTACCAGGCGCTGGCGCCCATGGTGTTCCAGAGCGCCTGATACTCGCCCAGGTACCCCATGGACCGGCGCGACACCGCGCCCAGGGAGCAGGAGTTCAGGTAGGTGCGCGTCTGCAGGATGGGGAACTCGGTGCGCCAGCGCTCCAGCTCAGGGTGCGGGATGCCGCTCATGCGCCGTGCTCCGCGTGGCCGGTGGATTCGGGGTTTTCGCCGGTGTTCAGCCGGTCCAGCATGTCTACCGCGCGGCGCAGGTGGGGGATGACGATGGAGCCGCCCACGATCAGCGCCACGTTGAAGGTTTCGAAGAACTCGGGGTCGGTGACCCCTTCTTCCTTGCAGCGAATGACGTGGTAGGTGATACAGTCGTCGCAGCGAAGCACCATGGAGGCCACGAGGCCCAGCAGCTCCTTGGTCTTCACGTTCAGCGCGCCGCGTTCGTAGCAGCGCGTGTCCAGCGCGAAGAAGCGCTTGATCTCGAGGTTGCCGGCCTCGAGGATGCGCGCGTTCATGCGCTCGCGAAACGCGCGGAATTCTGCCAGGCGGTCGGACATCGTCGCTCCGGGTGAAAGAGAGGGCGCAACTTGCTCCCTGCCTCCCGCTTGCGTCAAGAACGGCGGGCGGCGCCTGCGGAGCGCATGACTGGGCTCGCACCTCCCCCGAAACTGCCGGGGGAGGTTGCACTGCATGCGGCGAGGTTCCGTCGCGATGGTCGGCCCGCGCCGCGCCCCCACCGCTCGCTTATGCTCGCACCTCCCCCAAAAACCCCTGGGGGAGGTTGGGCCTGGGCAGGGTGCGGGGCGCATGACTGGGTCCGAGCAGGCCCCCTCCGCTCGCTCAGGCTCGCACCTCCCCTGCGGGGGAGGTTGAACTGCATTCGGCGAGGTTCCGTCGCGATGGCCGGCTCGCGCCGCGCCCCCACCGCGCTCGCCTATGCTCGCACCTCCAAAAACCCTGGGGGAGGTTGGGCCTGGGCAGGGTACGGAGCGCATGACCGGGTCCGAGCAGGCCCCCTCCGCTCGCTCACGCTCGCACCTCCCCCGAAACTGCCGGGGGAGGTTGAACCCGACCACGCGTTTACATCATCGAGGCTGCGTGGACGAGAGCGCTATCGGCACTAGGGAGGCACCCACCTGTCATTCTGAAGGAGGCGCCGCGCGGAAAGAAAGGCCCACAACTACGATTCGCCACACTTCGCCGGTCCCCCGCATTCCGCGCAGCATCCTCTGCCGTCCGGCCAAGCACCCATCGGAGCCGCTCCAGCGGCATTCGGGCGTGGCCCTGACCGCCGCCGTGCTTCTGTGCGGTGCCAGGCGGCGAGCGATATCGCAGCCGTTTGCGTGAGGCGCTATCTTCTTCACCCGTGGCAGCTCTGATCCCTGTACCACCGACCCCGAGCGGGCGATGCCGCACTGGCATCATTCTGGTTGGAATCACGGCGTTCCAGTCCGGCGCCGGTCCGCGCAGGCCTGCACGGGCGGCTAACGCCCGCGTGCGGAGCCGTAGTCTCGGCCAGTCGCAATCCCTGCTTTCATCCCCACGGGAGCAAATGCGCATGCGGAGAATCCTCACCGCGCTCGCTGCAGCGGCGCTCTCCGTCCGTCCCGCCCCCGCGCAGGCCCCTTTCACCCCTGGGGAACTCGCGCGGGACGTGGCATCACGCTTCGCCGCGGGTGCGGCGGAGCGGTTCGACAGCGTGTACCCCTTCGAGCGCGGCGCCGGGATGGTTCGGTTCGCGGCCAGCCGCGGGCTCGCGCGCCGGGCGACTGTCGCGCACGTGGTGCGGGCGGAGGGCGACACCGCGGTGATCCTGCTGGGCGGACACGTGGAGTTCGGTAACTCGGGAAACGAAACTGGGTATGCGACCGGATATTCCGGGCTTTACGCGGCACGCCGCACGCCCGTGGGGTGGCGGCTCGTAAGCCGAATCTTGCCTTCCGCGACCGGGCGCATCCGATCTCAGGCGCTCGGTGTCGCGCTGGAGCCCGGGCGCGGGTTGGCGGTGGACGACACAATGGACGTGGAGGTGCGCGGCGCCAACGGCTTCGCCGTCCACCTTAACCATCGGGCCGCGGTCGCCGCGGTGCGCGTGAATGGGCGCGCCGTTCGCCACCAGGCGGGCGGAGGGATCCTGTGGGTGCCGGCGCGAGAAGGCCCCACCCGGATCATCATCCGCTACACGCTCGACGTGGCGCGCGACTCCGCCGCCGACCCCAACGCCGGGCGGTTCGCGGCGCCCTTCGGGCACGTGCGGGGCGAGTACTTCTGGCACCCGCGCTTCGACACGGAATCCGGGGCGGGGACCGCGTTCCGCATCATGGTACGCGCTCCCGCCGCTTATCACGTCGCCGCGGATGTTCCTCAGAATGCGCGAGTGGCAGGAGGAGTGCGGGTCGTACGCGCGGCGTCGGCCGGTCCCACGTCCTCACTCTCGCTTTTCTACGACCGGGAATGGTGCGTCACCGAGCGGCGCGTGGGCGGCTTTCGCTTCGTCTCGTTCGCCACCCCGGGCTTCACGCCCAGCGCCGATTCCCTGGCGGTGGAATTCGAGCGAGCGTACCGCCTGCTGGCGGGGATCTTCGGCACGCCGAGGGGCGGCTACATCGCCGTGGTCCAGGGGCGCGCACGCGAAGGCGCCGGGTGGCTCTTCCGCAGCAACGATGCGCTGGTCGCGGCGGAGCGGGGCGGCGTTTTCTTGGTGGGACACCCCGCGCCGCGGGCGTACTTCGGCCACGAGGTGGCGCACGGGTGGACGAACCCCACCGGCGAGGCGGCGCGCTTCCTGAGCGAAGGGTGGGCCACCTTCGCCGAGTCCCTGCTACTGCGGGCCGGGTACGGCGTGGAGGTGGAGCGAACCTTCTGGGAGCGGTCACGCAACCTGTACGAAATCGGAGGATACGAGGGGCGGTCCCGCATTCGCGGAGACCAGGGTGACCTCTCGTACCACAAGGGCGCCTGGATCTTCCGCATGCTCCGCGATGCAGTGGGCGACTCCGCCTTCACGCGCGGGATGCGGGCATACATGTCCATCCCGATCGGCCAGCCGGCGGGCGTAGAAGAACTCGCTGCTGCGCTCTCGCGTGCCTCCGGCCGCGACATCGCGTCGTTCCTCCGGCCGTGGGTGGAGGAGGCGGTGATCCCCGACGTGGACGCGCACGCCGAAGGCGAGCGCATCGTCATTACGCAGCGCGGGCCGGTGTTCCAGCTTCCGCTGGAACTGGAGATCCACACCGCGTCGGGCGCCCCCGTGCGGCGCACCATTTGGCTGGCCCGGGCTGCCGATACGGTGGTGGTCCCCGGAGCCGAGCTCCTGGATGTGCACGTCGACCCGGAGCACCGCCTCCTGCTCCGGCGCAGACGGGGGGAGGTGGTGCGCTTCGAGCACACGGCGCCCGGCGCGGAGCGTGTGATGCTGCGGGGGAACCTGTCTTCGGCGGAAATCCCCGCCGTCCGCGACGGCGAGCAGTGGAGCGTGACCCTTCCGCTGACGGAGGGGCGATATGCGTACTCCTGGGTGGTGGACGGTAACGCGACCCCGCTTCGGCTCCGGGTCGTGCTACCCCGGGAAGAGCTGGAGAACCCGTATCCGCGCTGACTGTGCGCAGGTAGGGATCCGGCGCTCGATCAGCACCCTGCGCAGCGAACGGCGAGCGCTGCGTGACTGCCAGGTTCTCCTGCCAGTTTGTGACTCAGTAGAGACTTCGCTTTTTCTGCGGCGATCCGCTCCAGCGCGAGGCACGGCCATTCGCCCGTACCGCGCCCGCCGGGGAGGTGTTATCCTTCCCGCGGGGCGCGCGTACGGTGCACGGGCGCCCATCGACCGAATCCACCGATCCGAGAGCCGACGACACGGATGCCGAAGGACAGGGCCATCTTTCAGGACGAGCAGGGCCGCAGCTGGCTGGTGGAGATCCAGTTCGGGCACCCGTCGCCCGCGGAGCTGGGGATCTACGCCGCGCGCTTCCAGTGCCCGGAAGACCCCGCCGAGCCCGTGCGCGTCGGCTTTCTGCTCCAGGACGACGTGGCGCGCGGGGACCAGGAGGGGCTGCGCGAGGCGCTGGCCGAGTCCGACCCCGCCGAGGCCGTCGGCTGACCGCACCGGCACACCCGCCGCGGCGCGCTCCGCGGCGCGGCGGCCCCGCTGAACCCGCATCCGCGTGACGAACCCTGCAACCGAACCGGCGCGGCGCTCCGCCGTGCAGCACTTTCTTTCGCACGCGGCCGCCGAGCTGATCCGGCGGGAGATCGCGCGCGCCCGGGGGAACGAGGTGTGCTTCGTCGCGCGCGTGGCCGAGGCGGGGGAAGTGGTGGAGCCGCGGGTGATCGGGCGGGGGCACGCCGGCGCCGTGCTGGCGCTGGTCACGGACCCGCCGCAGCCCGGGCTGCTGATCCACAACCACCCCTCCGGCCTGCTGGAGCCGTCCGAGGCGGACTTCCGCGTCGCGTCGCAGCTGTGGGAGCTGGGGCTGGGCTTCGCCATCACCGACAACGGCGCCAGCGAGCTGTACGTCGCCGTGGAGCCGCCGGACCCGGACGAGACGGAGCCGCTGGACCTGGACCGCATCGATGCGGACCTGGGCCCCACCGGCCCGCTCGCCATCCGCCACCCCCGCTACGAGGACCGCCCGCAGCAGCGCGAGTTCTCGCGGATGATCGCCGGCCTGTACAACACCGGCGGCGTGGGCGTGGCCGAGGCGGGGACGGGGACGGGAAAGTCCGTGGCCTACCTTCTTCCCGCCATCCGGTGGGCGCTGCAGAACGGCGAGCGGACCGTCGTATCCACCAACACCATCAACCTGCAGGAGCAGCTGGTCGACAAGGACCTGCCGCTGCTGCGCCGCGCCCTGGGCGAAAACTTCCGCTGGGCGCTGGTCAAGGGGCGCAGCAACTACGTCTCCATCCGCCGCGCGCTGCTCGCGAAGGCCAGCGCGGCGACGCTGTTCGAGCCCGAGAAGCAGGCGGAGCTCAAGGGGATCGTGGACTGGATGGGGCAGACCAACGACGGCTCGCTGAGCGACCTGCCGTTCCGCCCCAGCGCGGAGGTGTGGGACGAGGTGCAGAGCGAGACCGACGTGTGCCTGCGCGCCAGGTGCCCGCACTTCGAGGACTGCCACTACCAGCGCGCACGGCGCGACGCGGCGCAGGCGGACGTGGTGGTCGTCAACCACCACCTGCTGTTCAGCGACATCGCCGTCCGCCGGCTGCAGGGCAACTACACGGCGCCCGCGGTGCTGCCGCACTACCGGCGGCTGGTGCTGGACGAGGCCCACAACCTGGAAGAGGCCGCCACCAGCCACCTGGGCTCCACCGTCTCGCGGCGCGGCATCTTTCGCACGCTGCGCCGGCTGGAGACGCGCGGCAAGGGCGTGCTCCCCTCGTTCCGCACGGCCGTCGCGGCGGTCAAGACCGACCTGGTGGCGCGCTCGGCCATGGACCTGGTGGACGAGCGGATCCTTCCCGCGCTGGAAGGCGCGCGCGAGCGGGCGGCGGCCGTCTTCTCCTTTCTTTCCGACGTGTTCGCGGGCTCCGATCCCGTCGTCCGGCTGGAAGACAACTTCGACGCGCACCCCATCTGGGTGCTGGGGCTGGACGACTCGCTCACGGCGCTGCTGGACAACCTTTCGGGGCTGCTGGAGGGGATGGAGCAGCTGAAGGAGCGGGTGCAGGCGGACGAGCAGCTGAAAGCGGGGCTGGAGCCGCAGCTGGTGGAGCTGCGCGGCGCGGCCAACCGCATCG
>JAHWJJ010000380.1 GCA_019348475.1 Gemmatimonadota bacterium
GTGGCGGTGGAAGAGGGGCAGTGGGTGGATGCGGGCGCGCTGCTGCTGCGCATCTACCCCACGAAGTTCGTGGCCGCCGTGCGCCGCGCAGAGGCCAGCGTGTCGCAGGGCCGCGCCCGCGAGGCCCAGACGCGCGCGCAGCTTACGAAGGCGCAGGCCGACCTGCGCCGCGCCGAGCAGCTGATGCAGACCAACGAGCTGGTGAGCGCCGCGGACGTGGAGAACGCCCGCACGCAGGCGCAGGTGGCCGAGCAGGAGCTGCAGGCCGCCCGCTTCGCCGTTACCCAGGCGCAGGCGGCGCTCAGCGAGACGCGCGACCAGCTGTCCAAGACCACCATCGTGGCCCCGATGAGCGGCCGGGTCACCCGGCTGAACATCGAGCAGGGCGAAACGGCGGTGGTGGGAACGATGAACAACCCGGGATCGCTCCTCCTGACCATCGCCGACCTGTCGGTGATGGAGGCCAAGGTCCAGGTGGACGAGACCGACGTCCCCGGGCTCACCGTCGGCGACAGCGCCAGCGTCAGGGTCGACGCGTTCCCCGGCAAGGCCTTCCCCGGGCGGGTGACGCGCATCGGCAACAGCTCCATCCAGCTGGCGGCCGGCGGCCAGTCGGCGGACCGGCAGTCGGTGGACTACGAGGTGGTCATCACCCTCGACAACCCCCCGGCCGAGCTGCGCCCGGACCTGAGCGCCACCGCCGAGATCGTCACCGAGACGCGGGCCAACGCCCTCAGCGTCCCCATCCTCGCCCTCACCGTCCGCGACGCCGAAGGAAAGAAGTTCCGCGTGGAGGACGGGAACAAGGACGCGCCGGCCCGGGCCGTTCGCGGCCCGAGCGACGAGGAAGAGGTGGAGGGGGTGTTCGTGGTGCGCGAGGGGAAGGCGCGCTGGGTGCCGGTGCAGATCGGCATCGCGGGCGACCGCTACTTCGAGGTGGTGAGCGGCCTGCGCGGCGGCGAGACCGTGGTCTCCGGCAGCTACGCCGCCGTCCGCGAGCTGGAGGACGAGGACGCGGTGCAGGTGCCCGCCCCCGCGGAAAAGGGCAGGGAAAAGGGGAAGCGCGGGCGCGTCGAACGGAGGAAGGGATGACCGCCGCCCCGCTGATCCACACCCGCGGGCTGGAAAAGCACTACGACCTGGGCGCGGAGACGGTGCGCGCCCTGCGCGGGGTGGACCTGGAGATCCACCGCAACGAGTACGTGGCCATCATGGGGCCGTCCGGCAGCGGCAAATCGACGTTCATGAACCTGATCGGGTGCCTGGACACGCCGACGGCGGGGGAGTACGTGCTGAACGGCCACCCGGTGGCGGGGATGGACGAGGACGAGCTGGCCCGCGTGCGCAACAGGGAGATCGGCTTCGTCTTCCAGACCTTCAACCTCCTTCCCCGCAGCACCGCGCTGGAGAACGTGGAGCTGCCGCTGGTCTACGGCGGCGCGGGAAAGAAGGAGCGGCGCGACCGGGCCACCGAGGCGCTGCGCCACGTGGGGCTGGGCGACCGCATGGACCACCGCCCCAACCAGCTTTCCGGCGGCCAGCGGCAGCGCGTGGCCATCGCCCGGGCGCTGGTCACGCGCCCCAGCATCATCCTGGCCGACGAGCCCACGGGGAACCTGGACTCGCACACCAGCGAAGAGATCATGGGGCTGTTCGCGCGGCTGCACGAAGAGGGGCAGACCATCATCATGGTCACCCACGAGCCCGACATCGCCGCGCACGCGGAGCGGGTGGTGACGCTGCGGGACGGCCGGGTCGCCAGCGACCGGCGGCAGCAGCCCACCGCCGCGGGGACGGCGTGGGGCACGCACCCCGTGGCCGCGGGGGTGTGAGCCATGGGCATCCGCGAGGCGGTGCGGATCGCGCTGGCCAACATCCGCGCCAACAAGCTGCGCGCCTTTTTCACCGTCCTGGGGACTGTGGTGGGCGTCACCTTCCTGATCGCCGTCATCACCCTGCTCAAGGGGATGGACGCGTACATGAAGGAGGAGTTCGCGGGGCGCATCTTCGGGCAGAACACGGTGCTGGTGCGCCGCGTGCCCGAGCTGCAGGGTCCGTCCACCGAAGACCTGTGGCGAGAGTGGCGCCGCCGCCCCTCGTTCCGGCAGCAGGACGCGGAGTGGCTGGCGGCCAACATGCGCACGCCGGGCAAGCTCTCGTACAGCTTCGACCAGCGGGCCCGGGTAGGCGACGGACGGGGTCGCGAGGTGCAGGGGGTGAACGTCATCGGCGCGTCGGAGAACTTCTTCGCCATCCGCGAGCTGGGCTTCGCCGCCGGACGCCCGTTCTCGCGCCACGAGGCGCAGCGCGGGGTTCCCGTCATCGTGCTGGGCCAGGACGTGGCGGCGGGGCTCTTCGAGGGGCGCCCGGTGGTGGGGCAGACGGTGCGCATCGGCGGCTTTCGCTACCGCGTGATCGGGCTGCTGGAAAAGCAGGGGACGCTGTTCGGGATGTCGATGGACCGCATGGCCATCGCCCCCGTGCGCTCGCCCCTGGACGGCGGCGTCTTCCGCTGGGCGGGGGTGGTGGAGGACATCTCGTTCAGGGTGGACCGGCCGGAGCTGCTTCCCGCGGCCGAGCAGGAGATGATCGGGCTGCTGCGCACCCTGCGCCGGCTGCGCCCCAGCGAGGAGAACAACTTCTCGGTGGAGACGGCGGAGGGGGCGCTGGGGTTCTGGGAAAAGATCTCGTCGTTCATGCTGACGGTGCTGCCGCTGCTGGTGAGCGTGTCGCTGCTGGTGGGCGCGGTCGTCATCATGAACATCATGCTCGTTTCGGTGACCGAGCGCACGCGGGAGATCGGCATCCGCAAGAGCCTGGGAGCGCGCCGGCGCGACATCCTGCTGCAGTTCCTCATCGAGAGCAGCACCCTTTCCGGCGTGGGCGCGGTGGCGGGGATCGGGCTGGGGATCGGCCTGGCGCAGCTGGTGACGGCGGTCTCGCCCATGCCGGCGCGCGTCTCCGGCGGGGCCGTCATGCTGGCGCTGGGGCTGGGGATCGGCGTGGGGCTGGCGGCGGGGGTGTACCCCGCGTGGCGGGCTTCGCGGCTGGACCCCATCGTGGCGCTGCGGGCGGAATAGGAGGCGCGCGATGAACCTGACGAGCGCCAAGGGCGGCGTGCTGATCGCCCTGGAGCAGCTGCGCAGCAACAAGGTGCGCGCCTCGCTCACCATCCTGGGGATCGTGATCGGCGTGGCCACGGTGATGACCATGGCCGCCGCCATCTCCGGTTTCCGCGGCAGCGTGATGGAGAGCCTGGAGGCCATGGGCCCCCGGAACTTCATCGTGGACCGCTTCGACCAGACGCAGGTGCGCCTGGCGGACGACGCGCAGCGCGCCCCGTGGGAGGGCAAGCCGGCGATCACCTTCGCCGAAGCGCGCATGCTGCGCGACCTTCCCTCCATCCGCAGCGTGGCGACCTCGGCGGGGACCGGGGGCCCGGTGAAGTACCGCTCGCGCTCGGTGCCGTCGGTGCAGCTGCAGGGGTACAGCGCGCAGTGGGTGGACTACACGCTGGGCGACTTCGTGGCGGGGCGCAACTTTCTTCCCGTGGACGAGGAGCGCACCAGCAACGTGGCGGTGCTCAGCCTGGGCCTTGCCGACGCGCTGTTCCCCGCCGGCAACGCGGTGGGCAAGGAGATCCGCATCAAGGGCGAGGCGTTTCGCGTGGTGGGCGTCTACAAGCAGAAGGAGAACATCTTCTCCGGCGGCAACGACACCTGGGCCATCATCCCCACCACCAGCGCCATCAAGCGGCTGGGCGCCGACCCGGAGTGGATGAGCCTGCTGGTGGTGCCGGCAAGCGGCTACACCCAGCAGCAGGCCATGGACGACGTGACGGCGCGGCTGCGTAGCGCGCGCGGCCTGCGCCCCGGCCAGGAGAACGACTTCGCGCTGATGCGGCAGGAGGCGTTCGGCGAGCTGTTCGACCGCATGACCGGCGTGTTCTTCATCGTCCTGATCGTCCTGGCGGGGATCGGGCTGATCGTGGGCGGCGTGGGGGTGGTGGGGATCATGATGATCTCGGTGACGGAGCGCACCCGCGAGATCGGGGTGCGCAAGGCGCTGGGCGCCACGCCGCGCGAGATCCTGTGGCAGTTCCTGGTGGAGTCGATGACGGTGACGCTCATCGGCGGCGTCATCGGCCTGGCGATCGCGATGGGGTTCGCGGCGCTGATCGCCTCCATCAGCCCCATTCCGGCGGCGATCCCGCTGTGGGCGGTGGGCGCGTCGCTGCTGGCGGCGGCGGTGTCGGGGGTGGGCTTCGGCCTGTATCCGGCGTTCAAGGCGGCGCGGCTGGACCCGGTGGAGGCGCTGCGGTACGAGTGAACGGCAGGGAACAGGGAACAGGGAACAGGGAATAGCCTGCAACGGCGTCTGGCGCCCCCCCGATCTGTCGCGCGTTTGCGCGGGAGGCCGGGGGGGCGGCATTTTGGGCTGGCGATGCTTCGGGGGGTTCCGGGCAGGCGCCCTCCCGGCCGGCATCACCGGCCCACCTCCCCCGGAACTGCCGGGGGAGGTTGGAGAAGGGCGTAGATCGCGGCGCGTCGGGGAGAGGGGGGTGCGAGGGCCGGCCACCCCCCCATCCCCGGCCCTTCCCCCACAAACTGCGTGGGGGAAGGGTGACGGAGACGCAGCCCGCGGCATGGCGTCGAATTCTCCCCTTTCTCCCGCGCAGCGGGGGAGAGGGGCCGGGGGAGAGGGG
>JAHWJJ010000381.1 GCA_019348475.1 Gemmatimonadota bacterium
GTGAACGGGGCGGGTTTCCGCGCGCGGGGCACCGCGGGTTGAAACCCGCGGCTGGCACGGCCACAAGCCCCGTCTCGGCTCGCTCGCGCTCGCCGAACGGGGCTTCACCTGCTCATGCGTGGTGGTCCGAGGCCGGTTGGCGGTTTTTCTTCCGCACCGAATTCCCTCCTGCGCCGCCCTTTCGTTGTGCAGCGGGGCATGCCCGCGCGAGGGGGTGAAGCCCGGTTTTGCGAGGGACGAGCACAAGACCGCGCTTGTGGCATCTTTCAGCCGCGGGTTTTCAACCCGTGGCGGCTCGGTGCCGGCCCCGACGCCAAGGATCCCACCACTCCGGCGAATCGCATCACCCCATCACCCCATCACCCCATCACCCCTTCACCCCTTCACCCCATCACCCCTTCACCCCTTCACCCCTTCACCCCTTCACCCCTTCACCCCAGCGCGGGTAGCCTTCCGGGGCGGCGCTTGCTACCTTGGCCCGGATCACCGCGCCGGAGGCCCCGCGAATCGAGGCACGCATGGACCAGGAAACGCAGGGATTTCTCGAATCTTCGTTCTTCTGGATCGGGCGCGCCAGCGAGTGGGTGTGGGGTCCGCCGCTGCTGGTGCTGCTGGTGGGGACGGGGCTGTATCTGAGCGTGCTGCTGCGGGGGCTGCAGTTTCGCGAGCTGCGGCACTCGCTGTGGCTGGCGCTGGTCAAGCGCCGCGAAGAGGGCGCCGAGGGCGACATCTCGCACTTTCAGGCGCTGATGACGGCGCTGGCGGCCACCGTGGGCACCGGAAACATCGCCGGCGTGGCGACGGCCATCGCGGCGGGCGGGCCGGGCGCGCTGTTCTGGATGTGGATTACGGGGCTGGTGGGGATGGCCACCAAGTACTCCGAGGCGCTGCTGGCGGTGCGCTACCGCATCCGCGACGCGCGCGGCGAGATGGCGGGCGGCCCCATGTACTACCTGTCGCGCGGGGTCAAGGGCCGGTTCGGCAGCGTGCTTGGGTGGCTGTTCGCGCTGTTCGCCGCCATCGCGGCGTTCGGCATCGGCAACATGGTGCAGAGCAACTCCGTGGCGGACGCGCTGCGCAGCTCGTTCGGCATCAGCCCCGTGGTGACGGGAGTGGTGATCGCGGTGCTGGCCGGTGCGGTGATCCTGGGCGGCATCAAGTCCATCGGCCGCTTCACCGGCTTCTTTGTCCCGGTGATGATCGCGTTCTACATGGCGGGCGCGCTGGTGGTGCTGGCCATCAACTGGCGCGGCCTGGACGACATCTTCGTCTTCGTGCTGCGCGACGCCTCTCGCCCCTCGGCCGCGCTGGGCGGCTTTGCGGGGGCCGGGCTGATGATGGCGATCCGGATGGGCGTGTCGCGCGGCGTGTTCAGCAACGAGTCGGGGCTGGGCACCGGCGGCATCGCGGCGGCCGCGGCGCAGACGGAGCACCCGGTTACGCAGGCCATGGTCTCGATGACGCAGACCTTCATCGACACCATCGTGGTGTGCTCGCTCACCGGCTTCGCCATCATCGCCACCGGCGCGTGGACGCAGGTGGACCCCGGGACGGGCGCCGCGTTCACGGGCGCGCCGCTGACGGCGCGGGCGTTCAGCACGGGTCTGCCGGGGAACTGGGGGGCGGCATCGTGGCCGTGGGGCTGGCGCTGTTCGCCTTTTCCACCATCCTGGGGTGGAGCTACTACGGCGAAAAGGCCATCGAGTACCTGCTGGGACCGCGCGCGGTGTTCCCGTACCGGATGGTGTTCGTGGCCGCGTCGTTCGTGGGCGCGTGGGTGCTCACGCTCTCCGCGCAGCAGGGCTTTCAGCTGGTGTGGAACTTCGCGGACGTGATGAACGGGATGATGGCCTTTCCCAACCTGGTGGGGCTGCTGATCCTTGCGCCGGTGGTGGCCCGCGAGACGCGCGAGTACCTTGCGCGGCGCAGGGAGCTGGGCGGGTAGGGCGGGGCGGGGAAGCGCCCGGTACTTTTCGAGGGAGCCGCATGGCCAGAGTGCTGCTGGTGGAAGACGTGCCGAACAACCGGGAGATCTACCGGACGATCCTGGAACACGCCGGCCACACCGTGGTGGAGGCGGTGAACGGGGCGGCCGGCATCGAGCTGGCGCGCAGCGAGTCGCCCGACGTGATCGTGATGGACGTGACCATGCCGCTGATGGACGGGCTGGAGGCCACGCGCCGGCTCAAGGCGGACCGCGGCACGGCGGGCATTCCCGTGCTGATCCTTACGGCGCACGCGTACGACTCGGACCGCGAGGACGCCATGCGGGCCGGGGCCGACGCGTACCTGGCCAAGCCGTGCCCCCCGCGCACCGTGGTGCAGGAAGTGGAACGGCTGGTGGGGGCGTGACCCCTCCCGCGCATCGCCGGCCGGGGCGCGCGGCGCGGTCATTGCCCGGCCCGTGCACGGGATGGAGAAAGAGGGAGCCGGCCCTGCGTGGTGCGGCAGCCGCGCGACGATTCCGTTGCGGGGCGGATCCCTGTTGCCCTGACGCCGCTCGCCTTAGGGCGCGGTGCATCGACACGCTGAAACCCGGGACCGGATGAGCCAGGGAGAAATCTCGGAGAGCGTCCGCTCGTTCGTGGCGCAGAACATCGAATCCGCCGAGCTGCTCGAAACGCTGTTGCTGGTGCACTCCGGCGGCAACCGGCAGTGGACCCCCGAAGAGGTGGCGCGCACCATCTACACCGTTCCCGCCGGGGCCACGCGCCGGTTGGAGCAGCTGGTGGAGATGCGCCTGCTTTCCTCTACGGGGGGCGTCAATCCGTCGTACCGCTTTGCGCCGGCCACGGCCGCCCTGCGCGCGCAGGTGGACGAGCTGGCAGCCGCGTACCGCGCCGACCGCGTGGGCGTGATCAACCTGATCTACAACCGCGCCGCGGACCCGCTCCGCAGCTTTTCGGACGCCTTCAAGCTGAGGAAGGACTGATGGCGACGCTCGTCTATGCCCTGTGCGCGCTTGCCAGCCTGGCGTGCGCCGTCCTCCTGCTGCGCGGCTACGTGTCCACCCGCGCGCGGCTGCTGCTGTGGTCGGGGCTGTGCTTTGTGGGCCTTGGGGCCAACAACGTTCTGCTGCTGGTGGACAAGCGCGTGGTTCCCACCATGGACCTGTCGCTCTGGCGTACGCTTCCCGCGCTGGCCGGCGTGGTGATCCTTCTCTACGGACTGGTATGGGAAACTCGCTGAGCTCGGTGGTGAGCGGCCTGCTGGTGATGGGCTACTTCATCGCGGGGCTGTTCTTTCTGCGGTTCTGGCGCGAGACCCGGGACCGGCTGTTCGGGATCTTCGGGGGCGCCATGTGGCTGCTGGGGGTGCAGCGCGCGCTGCTGGCGTCCATGCACCCGTCGCCGGATGACGCCGTGTGGCTGTACGGACTGCGCCTGCTGGCGTTCGTGCTCATCCTGGCGGCCATCGTCGACAAGAACCGCGGTCCGGCGACATCCCACCGTCAGCCGTCCTGAGCGTTCGCGGCTGCGCTGACCTCGTCGGAACTCGCCTTCACGCCTCAAACAGCCGACTTTTCAGCGGGGTATGGCCGGCTCCGCGCCGCGCCCCCTCCGCTCGCCCAGGTTCGCACCTCCCCCGAAACTGCCGGGGGAGGTTGAACTGCATCGGGCGAAGTTCGGTGCCCATGGCGCGGCACGCCCCCTCCGCTCGCGCAGGGTTGCCCGCGGCGGCGACCTGATCGCTCCAGGTCGCAGGCCGTCGCGGGCCGGATCTTGCCGTGAGCCGGCCGCATCCCCAGCCGAGCCCGGACCCGAGCCCCATGCAGAGCCCCCTGCCGCTGGACCAGATCCGCACGCGCTTCGACGAGCCGCTGTTCATCGTGGGCGGCACGGCGGTCACCGTGGCTTCCGTCATCAGCTTCGTGGTGTTCGTCCTGGCGGCGTACGCGGCCTCGTGGCTGGTGCGCCGCTCGCTGCACCGCGTCTACCGCCGCCGCGAGGTGGATGAGGGCGTGCAGCACGCGCTGGACCGCCTGCTGCACTACGCGATCATCGCCCTGGGCGCGTTCGTGGCGCTGGAGAACCTGGGCGTTTCCATCACGGCGCTGGCGGGGGTGGGGGCCATCCTGGCAGTGGGCATCGGCTTCGGGCTGCAGAACATCGCGCAGAACTTCGTCAGCGGCCTGATCCTGCTGCTGGAGCGCCCCGTTAAGAAGGGCGACTTCGTGGAGGTGGGCGAGGTGCGCGGCACCGTGCGGGACATCCGTGCCCGCGCCACGGTGGTGACCACCCTGGACAACGTCGACATCATCGTACCCAACGGGCAGTTCATCACCGAGCCGGTGACCAACGAGACGTACGGCGACCGCCGGGTGCGGGTGCGCATCGCGGTGGGGGTGGCGTACGGGTCCGATACCGAACGGGTGCGGCGTGCCCTTCTGCGGGTGGCCGAAGCGTCGCCCGAAGTGCTGGCCGATCCGCCGCCGCAGGTGCTGTTCAAGGACTTCGGCGAGTCGTCGCTGGATTTCGAACTGCTGGCGTGGCTGGCGGACCCGCGCGACGAAAACCCCGTTCTGAGCCAGATGCGCTTCGCCATCGACCAGGCGTTCCGGGCCGAGGGCATTACGATCCCGTTTCCGCAGCGCGACCTGCACGTGCGAAGCAGGGAACAGGGAATGCCAGGGAATAGGGAATAGGGAATAGGGAATAGGGAATAGGGAATAGGGAATAGGGA
>JAHWJJ010000382.1 GCA_019348475.1 Gemmatimonadota bacterium
ACGGGCGACATGGGGTCCGTCCAGTTGGCCCAGTCGCGGTTGCGCACCAGCAGCGTGACGGGCGAGCCCAGCGCTTCGCCGTGGCGCACGCCCGACAGGATCTCGGCGCGGTCGGACTCGATTCGCATGCGGCCGCCGCGCCCGTACCCGCCCTGGCGGCGGCGCAGCTCGCGGTCGATCTCGTCCGCGGAAAGGGGCAGGCCGGCGGGGAGTCCCTCCACGACGGCAGCCAGCGCCGGCCCGTGCGACTCGCCCGCGGTGGTGAAACGGAAGGTCGGCATGGGCGCAAGATAGCGGCGCGGTGCGAAATTGCGAAAGCCCGGAGGGGGAACGGGTGAAGGGGTGAAGGGGTGAAGGGGTGAACGGGTGAACGGGAGTGAGTGCGTGAGTGCGGGGGTGCGTCGGTGCGGGGGTGCGGAGTTCGGGGGTGCGTGCGTGCGTACTACCGGATCGCGGGGGATCGTTCTGGAATCCGCGCCGGAGAACCGTGTGGTGCCCGACCGCCGCAATGCACGATCTTCGGGAGCGGGTGGGGAGTGCTGGATGGCTGCGGGTGCGACGGCCGGAGGCGGACCGGATGGGATCGGCAGGATGCCGGCGTCCCTTGGTAGAGAGGGTGCCGCCGGCGAGGGGACGGATCCGCATTTTTTGGATGGGCAGGGATCGAGGTGGCGCGGCGGGGGCCCGCCGGGGCACATCATCCACCCGATTGCGATCCGTAAAAGGCCGCCCCGGCTGGATGCTGGACAACAGAGCGGAAAGCGGAGGATCAGCGGTCAAAACATGCCTGGCACACACAGCCGGGGCCCGGCGCATGGCGCCGGGCCCCGAACGTCCTCATCCCGTCAGACGCTTGCGCCGATCAGGGAAGGTCGGCGTTGGTGACGGGAAGCGACAGCACGCCCGTGGTGGTGAGCGCGTACAGCCGCAGGTTCACCGCCGCCGGGTCGCCCGGCGCGCGGGGGGCCACCGCCAGCGCGCCCACCACCGGGTCGCGGATGAAGATGCGCTTGACCCGGAAAAAGTTGAACGTGTTCAGCACGTCGATGTACGGGCGCCCGTTCTCGATGCCCGAGACGAAGGAGAGCCGCAGCGGCCCCGAGGGGTAGTTCGCGTTTTCCGGGTGCATGGCCACGCCGCCGGTGGGCGACCCGCTCTCCATCACCCCCTGCAGGCGCAGCGTGCGGTCGAAGAAGTAGGCCTGCGTGCCCCGGGCCACGCCCAGGCTGCCGTCCCGGTTGATCCCCAGCCCGATCACCCGCTCGGCCGCGTTGCTGATCAGGTCGCGCACGTCGCCCCGCATCACCAGCGAGTCGCCCACCGCCTCGAACAACGGGATGCGCGCGTTCTCGCGAACGCCCTCGCCCACCGCCACGTAGCGGCGGTCGGTGCTGGCCGCCACGAAGGTGGTGTCGGCGAAACCCACCTCGAGCACGTCCGCGCCGATGTCCACGCGCGTGTCGTAGCGCCCGCCCGCGGCATTGGGCGGCAGCGCCCGCAGCTTCGCCAGCGAATCCGCCACCGGCTGCGGGCGCCCGGCGATGCACCCGGGGTCCACGGCGTCGCCCAGGCGCCGGCGCGGGCACACCAGGATCTGGCCCGGGGGGCGGTAGAAGGCCGAGTCGGCGTTCACCACCACCGCGCGGCCGGAGGTGTGCCTGTCCACGTACCCGATGAAGATCTCCGACCGCAGCTTGCGCTGGTCGTAGATGCGCACCGTGCCGTCCCTCGCGGCGGCCGTGGGGCGCGTGGAGTACACCAGCAGCCCGTTGGACGCCTGCGCCAGGAACTGCGGGCGGTCGGAGTAGTCGTGCAGCGACACCGACGACGCCTCGCCGCTTTCGATGTCGTAGATGACCCCGAACAGCCGCTCGTTGGGGGTGAAGATGCGCCGCGCCTCGGCCTCGCGCAGCGTGGGGCCGCTCAGCGGGATCACCGAGATGTTGGTGCCGCCGCTGTTGGCCACGTACAGCGAATCGCGGAACCGTCCCAGCGCCAGCCCCCACGGCTGCGAGCCCACCGCCACCGGCGTGCCGTACGACAGGCTGCCCAGGGGGAGCACCTCCACCCGGTTGCGCGTGTAGTTGCTCAGGTACACCCGGCTGCTGTCGGCCACCAGGTCGGCGATCACGTCCGTACCGCCCGTCCCCGGCCGGTCGATCGTCACGCCGCGCGCCACGAACATCTTCAGCAGGCGCCCGGCGCCGGTAGAGAGGCGGTACCCCGCCGCCGTGACCGTGCAGGGCAGCTCCTGCGGCGTGTTCTCACGCGTGGCTGCGCCGCAGTTGCCCTGCACGTCCCTGGCCCACCCCGTCACCTCGAAGTCGATGTCGTACGTCTGGTACGGGTCCAGCCCCAGGTCCGCCACGGCGAAGCGGAAGGTGCCGTTCGCCACCGCCCCGCGTCCCACGAAGGCGCGCAGCGTGTCGGGGGTGGGCAGGTCGCGGCGGATGGCGAGCACCGTCACTCCCACCGAGTCCACCCGGTTCTCGTCCACCCCCGTCACCTGCACGGCGAACGAGTCCTGCTGCTCCACCCGGCCGGGGATGGAGAGCTGGATGGTGGCCTTGGGCGCGACCCGGTCCACCTCCGGCTCCTTCAGCACCACCGTGACCGGCGTGGCCACGCCCACCAGGTTGGCTCCCGAGGTGGTGGTGGCCGACACGCGCACCTGGCCGCGCGCGGCCAGGGGGATGGGGATCACCAGCGTGGTGTCGAACGAGGCTCGGGCCGAGGGGAACTGGATCACCTGGTTCAGCTGCACCCCGCCGCTCAGGTTCACCGTCACCGAGCTCAGCAGGTCGCGCGTGTCGGACGCGGCGATCCGCACCTGCATCTGCGTTCCCGCGAAGTACGACGCCTCGGTGGTCTGCACGCTGATGCGCGGCCCCCCCAGGGTCACCTGCACCGTGTCGGCGCTGGCCAGCCCGGCGGTGTCGCGCGCCGTCACCACCACGAACACGCCGCCCTCGGGCACGGTGTCGCTCGTGGCGATCAGAAAGCGGTCGATGACGGTGTCCCGCACCAGTCGGCCGCCGGCCCGCAGCTCCACCGTCTTGGTGCCAAAGCGGTCCACGCGCCGCGCGGTGCCCAGGGTGGGGTTGCCGCGGATGGCGTAGCCCTCCAGCGTGACCGACTGCACCCCCACGTTGTCGGTCACGCGGGCGCGCACGAACACCGAGTCGCCCACCGCCACGTTGTCGGTCGCGGTGTCCGGAAGCACGATGGTCACCGTGGGGCGGGTGCTGTCGGCGCCCGCGCCCGTCGGCCCGCCGGGAACCGGCACGGCTGTGAACGGGTTGCCCGATCCGTCGCAGGCCGCGAACAGGGCGGCGCACGCCAGGGCCGCCGCAAGGGCGGCCCTGCTCTGGAGCAGTTTCATGGGAAGGGTACCTCTGAAAAGTTCAGGACCGGGCGCTCAGCTCGGCTCCCGTACGATGTGGGGGGTCACCAGGATGAGGAGGTCCTGCTTGCTCTCGCTACGGCGCGTCACCCGGAACAGCCCGCCCAGCAGGGGCAGGTCCATCAGGAAGGGAATGCCGCTGCGCGTCTCCTCCACGCGCGTTACCGTCAGCCCGCCGATCACCACCGTCTCGCCGTCCCGCGCCAGCACCGCCGTCTCGGCCTGCTGCCGGGCCACGTTCAGCAGGTTGTTCTCGGTGGCCCGTGGGTTGGAGTTCTCGGCCCGCAGCGCCAGCCGCACGCGCCCGTCCGCCGTGATCTGCGGCGTCACCTCCAGCTCGATCCCCGCCTCCACCTGCACCGGCTGCAGCGTCACGCCGCCCACCGCGCCGGCGCCGCCGCCCGCGGTAGAGGCGGTGAGGAAGGTGATCTCTTCGCCCACGAAGATGCGCGACGTGGTGTTGTCGAGCATGGTGATCTGCGGCATCGCCTGCACGTCGGCGATGTCGGTGGTCTGCAGCGCGCTCACCAGCGCGATCAGCGAAAAGCGGTTGGCCAGCAGCAGGCTCACCGCCACGTCCAGGGTGGCGGACTCGATCTGGGACGCGGCGTTGCCCACGGCGCCGATGGAGGGGCCGCCCAGCACGAAGCGGTCGTTGGGGGTGCTTTCGCCGGTGGGCCGCCCCGTCACCGGGTCGTACAGCGGGCTCTCCACCAGCCCCCCGAACGAGTTGCCCTGGAAGTCCTTGAGGTCGTAGCGGATCCCCAGCGCCTCCAGCTGCGTGCGGTCCACGAAGATGATCTTGGCCTCGATGGCCACCTGCGGCACGGGCACGTCCAGCGTCTGCACCAGCGCCTGGATGTCGCGCACCACCCGGTCCACCTCGGTGACGATGAGCGTGTTGGTGCTGGTGTCGGCCACGATGTTGCCGCGGCTGCTCATCATGCTCTTGAACGTGTTCGCCAGGTCGCCCGCGGGGACGTAGTTCACGCGGATGGCCTGCGTCACCAGCGGCTCGGCCGCCGCCCGCGCCGCCAGCCGCTCCACCTGGTCCACCCGGATGATGCCGCCCGCCAGCTCCTCCGCCGCCAGCCCGTACGCCTGCAGCAGGGTGCGCAGGGCGATGTCCCAGGGCTGGTTGGTGAAGGTCACCCCGTCCACCACGATGGTGGACACGTCGGTCCCGGCGATGATGGAGCGTCCCGAGAACTCGGCGAAGGTGGCCAGCACGTCGCGCATCTCGGTGTTCTCGAAGCTCACCGTGATGCG
>JAHWJJ010000051.1 GCA_019348475.1 Gemmatimonadota bacterium
CCCGGCCGCGGCCGAGTCGGCGCGCGCCTTGGCCTGCGCCGGGGTGGGGGCCGGCGCGGGCGCCGGCGCCTCGTCCTCCACCGCCGCCAGCCGGGTGAGCCACATGAACGGCGGGGTGGCGCGGCTCACCTCGTCCATCAGGTGCGGCCACACGTAGCGGCGCGTGTCCACCTGGCGGATGACCTCCATCTTGCGGTCGATGGTGTCGCGCCGCGTGTCCAGCGTCTTCATCAGGGCGATGGTGCGCTCCAGCCGCACCGAGTCGGCCGCCTGGGCGTCGATCTGCGCCTGCAGCTCGCCGCGCGCCTGCCCCGAGGTCCAGAACCAGTACGCCCCCAGCAGCGCCAGCAGCACGGCGGCGCCGGCCAGCCCCGCCACGCGGGGGTCGGCGCCCAGGCTGGGGAGCGACGGCCCGCCCGGGGCGCGGCGCGACGCCGCGGGGCGGCGCGGGGTGCCGCTGGGGAGCAGGTTGATCTCGATCACGTTGGGTCTGCGGTCCGGGTGCGGTGGGCGCCGCCCTCAGGCGGCCTGGCGCAGCGCCAGCCCCACCGACAGCATCAGCATGGGCGCCAGCTCGTCCACGGCGAAGAACGAGGTCACGCCCGGCCGGGCGCGCAGGCGCTGCAGCGGCGTGGCGATCTCGGTGCGGGCGCGCAGCCGCGCAGCCAGCACGTCCACCAGCCCGGGGATGCGGGCCCCGCCGCCGCACACGAACACGCGGCCCGGCCCCGCCACCCCGTCGCCGGCGCCCAGAAACGCCAGCGCGCGCTCCACCCCCACCGCCAGGTCTTCGGCGCCGCCGCGCAGCAGCTCTTCGAACTCGCGCGCCCGCTCGGACCGTCCCTGCAGCACGGCGTCGGCCTCCTCCACCGTCAGGCCGTGCATGCGGCGCAGGTCCTCGCGCAGCCGGCGCGAGCCCAGCGGCACGTCGCGGGTCAGCACCAGCGCGCCGTCCTGCAGCACGTTCACCGTGCTGATCTCGTGGCCCACGTTCACCAGCGCGGCCACGCCCTCCATGGCCTCGGGGTAGTTGTACTCGAAGGCGTTGTGCAGAGCGAACGAGTCCACGTCGATCACGCTGGGTCCCAGCCCCGCGTCGCGCAGCAGCCCCACCTTCTGGTCCACCACGTCGCGCTTGGCCGCCACCAGCAGAACGTTCATCTGCAGGCCGTCGTCCAGCGGGTCCAGGATCTGAAAGTCCAGCTGCACGTTCTCCATGTCGAAGGGAACGTACTGCTCGGCCTCCCAGCGGATGACCTCGCGCGCGTCCGCCTCCTTCATGCGGTCCATCTGGATCTTCTTCACCATCACGTCGCGGCCGCCCACCGAGGCGACAAGGCGCTTCGGCTTTACGCCCGACGACTCCATGAGCGACTTCACCGTCTGCACCACGATCTGCGGGTCCATGACCTCGCCCTCGACGATGGCGTCGGCGATGAGCGGCGTGTGCGACACGTGCACCAGCTCCGGCTCGGGGCCGGAGTGGTCCACCACGGCCACCTTGATGAAGCCGCTGCCGATGTCGAGCCCGACCGTGCTCCTGTTGCGGCGCAGAAAGGAAACCATGGGCCTCGGCGTGGAGTCCGTGTTCGAGGCGCGGCCCGCATAGAGGGCCGCGGCGGCGAGCGTGAAAGGCTATGGAGCAGGAAGGTTGGTCAACACGTTAGCGCGGGCATGCGCGCTCGTCAAGATGGACGCGACATGCCCGCGCTAAACCCTGCCCCGGCGATGGTTAGCGTATCAGTTCGTACCAGGCGAATGTACTGCCGGCGCGCTGCTGCGGTGCCGACTGCAGGCCGGCGGCGTTCAGCGCCCGTTCGGCGTCGCGGACGGCGCAGCGGTTGAACTTGATGGTCGCGGTGCCGGTGATGTTGTCCTCCACCGTGCTCGACGATCCGAACGCGATCACGCCCCCCTCGATCTTTGACTCCTCGCCCGCCTGGCCGCCGCGGATGAACATGTCCTTTTCCACCAGGATGATCCCTTTGTACGTAAAGTTGCCCTGGATCTCCAGGCTGCCGTTCAGCACGATGATCATTCCCTGGCCATAGCGGCCATTGATCCTTACGCTGCCGCCCCCCGCGTCGATGGCCACCACCACGTGCTTTGCCGCCGAGGCCGCGCTGGGGCACTGCACGCCCAGCACGGCCGGGCACCCCCAGCGATACTTGGGGTTGGTGCCGCTTTCCTCGTTGATCGGGGTCGTGGCGTATGCCGCCGAGTCCCACCGGGCGCCGAACTTGATCTGGGCGCGGTCGGCCAGGTCCGTGAGCGTCACTCCGGGCCCCAGGATGTTCTCCGCCAGCCTGCTCTTGTCGTAGTCGGTGACGTTGGTGGCGCCCTCGAGGTTGTCGTCGGCGTTTCCGCTCAGGTTGATCCTGGAGCCCGCGGTGACCTGCACCGCGTAGTCGGAGGTGTTGTTCGCGGTCCCGCAGTAGTTGGTGCCGCTGCGCCCGTCGCTGATGGTGGCGTTGCCGGACACGGTCAGGTCGCCGCCCGAGGTGGCGCCCGCGTTGATGTTGGTGTTCAGCGTCGCGAAGGAGCGCCGCAGATTCAGGAAGGCACCCACACCGCGCCCGCGCCCGTCCTGCGGCAGCGCCACCAGCGAGAACGTCTCGGTGGCGGCCACGGTCCCCGCCGGCGGGTTCTGATCGTCCGTCCACGCCAGCCGGGCCACCTGGATCTGGTAGGTCTTTCCGCCCGGCCCCTGCGCCACGCCGCCCTGGGTGGGGGTCATGAAGATGCCGCCCGCCTGCGCGCGGTCGAAGACGTACTGCTCCAGCGCCGCGTCGGCGGTGTACAGCGAGCCCGCCGCCGTGCGGTGCGCCGCGCTGATGGCGTACTCGGTGGACGAGGTGAGCAGCGCGGTGGTGACCAGCAGGCTCACCGCCACCAGCCCGAACAGCGCCACCGGGAGGGCCACGCCGCGGCGGTCGGCCGCGAGCCGTGCGAAACGGTTGGACATGGTCCCCCTTTAGTTGTAGTTGCGGAGCTGCACCGTGGCGGAGTCGAACTCCACCTGCGGGGTGGTTCCCCCCGCGCGGCTCTTCATCCGCACCCGCAGCCGCACCTGGCTCAGGTTGGACGTGGAGGCGTTGACCCCGGGCGCGTTGGCCAGCGCCACGGGCGGGGTGCCGGTGAAGTAGGTGAAGCTGACGCCGCCGGCGTCGGCGTCCACGGGCCCCGCAAGGGGCTGCATGTTCCAGGCGCCGCCCGTCGTCATTCCGTTGCTGCGGTGAATCCACTGCGCCCCGCGCGACGTCCGTACGTCGTAGCGCACACGCTGGTACAGGGCGGCGGTGGACCCCGCGGCCACGCCGGGGTGGTTGGCGCCGTCCAGCTGGAACGCCACCACGTTCCCCGAGGGGTTCAGGTTGGCGCACGCCACCGCGGGGTCCACCTCCGTGGCCTGCAGCACGGTGGCGCGCGTGGGGAGCGCGGGCTGCCAGGCGCCGGCGCCGGCGCGAAGCAGGAGCCCCGCATCCGCCCCCACGGGGGTGGGCTGCCCGGCGATGGTGGGGAAGAGCACCACCGTGCGGGTGGTGCCCGTCTGCCCGCACACCAGGCCCCAGCGCCGCGGGAGCATGACCTCGATGGCATCGGCGTCCCCGCGCTCCACCCCCGCCGAGATGGCGCCGCGCAGGTCGCTGGCCACCATCTCCAGCGCGCCGCGCGCGTTCTGCTGCACCTCTTCGCGGCCGCTCTGCATGGCGGTGAGCCGCGTCTGTCCGGTCACGAACTGCAGCACCACGCCGATGATGAGCGCGCCCAACACCAGCGAGATCAGCAGCTCGGCCAGGGTAAAGCCCCGCCGGCCCAGGGATGGACTACATGAAGACACGGCCGGTAACGGTGGTGGGGGTGAGGGCGGCGTTGCCCACGCCCACGCTGGGCGGGGTCACCGTCACGGTGATGGTCCACAGGGTGCCGCTGGGCTGCACGTTCTGCTGCACCATGGTCTGCACCAGCGTACCGTTGGCCAGCACCTGCTCGCTCGGGCCGGGGTTCAGGTTCGACCGCACGCGCTCCTGCGTGGTCTCCAGCTGCTGCGAGGCGATCAGCGTATACTCCGTCATGCGGTTGGCCGTGGCGATGCTGCGGCTGGCGCCGATGGCCAGCGATTCCAGCGCCAGCAGCCCCACCGCCAGCACCACCATCGCGATCAGCACCTCGACCAGCGTAAAGCCCCCGCGGTCCCCGCGCGCGGCCATGAGGCGCGCCTTCGCCAGAGACACGTCAGTTTCCACCACGGTACACCCTCCCTACGGCCGAAATGCTCACGGTGTCCACCTTTCCCGTACGGTTCACCAGCAGCTGCTGCGCCGAGGCCGCGGTCAGCATGCCGCGCGAGTTGAAGGTCACCCGCGCGGTCGTCGGCGAAACCGAGATGTCGCGCTGGCCGCCGCGCACGTCCACGGTCTTGATGGTCCGGAGCACCGCGGCGCCGTTGTCTACCGTCACCTGGTAGGTGGACGGGCCGGTCATCCGCACGGAGACGGAGCGCCCTTCGCGCACAGCCTGGGTACGGGCCATCGTAAGGTCGCCCACCACCTGCGAGGTCGCGCTGCGCGCGTTCAGGTGGCGGATGAAGCCGAAGAACCGGGGCAGCGCCATCGACGAGATGATGGCGGCCAGGATCAGCACGATCAGGAGCTCGGTGAGGGTGAATCCCCCCCGCGAGTCCCGGCGCCGGACGGTGGTTGCGGTGGTCATGTGGGTGGTGTCCTCCAACTTCCGTGCCCGGTGCGGCGGGGTAGAAAAGCAAGCCAATCCGCCAATCCTCGCCCGCAGGCGCACCTCATATTCTTTCCGCACGCGGAAATGTTTTCCGGGTGCCGCGATCCTCTCCGCCGATCTTCTCTCCGCGCCTTCTCCGCGCGACCCGCCGCTCGCCGTCTCGCGGCGGACGCTGCGGCGCGCCGAACGACAAAGCCGCCCGGAGGCGGCCCTGGCACAGCGTAACCCCGTGCCGCGCCGGCCGCGGCGCGTGAGGCTCAGCAGGTGCCTTCGGTCACCTCGCCCGACTGGTCGACGCGGAACGACCGCAGTCCCAGCGCGACGTTCAGGGGCGCCGCGCAGGCCACGTACGCGGCCCCGCCGCCCGACGAGAGCGTAAAGCCGTAGTACTTCCCCGCCGTCATGTTCGAGGCGCCGCCCTCCAGCGCCGCAAACGTCGTGGCGTACTCCCCATTCGCCGCCCTGTGCCGCTCCTGCAGCGTGTACAGCTGTTTCAGGATGGGCCCGGCCTCCGCCTCGCGGGAACGGATCGTGACGCCGTTGAACTTGGGAATCGCGAGCGCCGCCAGAATGCCGATGATGACCACGACGATCATCAGCTCGATCAGAGTAAAGCCGCGTCTCGAGTTCATGGTCGGGCGTCCAATTCGGATGGAAGGGGCTGATGCGACAGCCGACACGTACGGCAGGGGGCTACGCTGAACCGGGGGCCGGGTCTTCACCCGACCCCCGGTTCAATGCCTGGAGCCCGCCGCTTACGGGGTGACGGCGCCGGTGACGCAGTCGCGGGTCGCGGTCACGAGGCCGCTGGTGATGCCGGTGCGCGCCGGAGTGGCGGTGGCAACCGAAGCGGTGGCGGTACCGGTCCACGAGAAGTCGAAGTACTTGGCGTTCGGGTTGTCCCAGCCAATCTCGGTACCGTTGGGGGCGTACGAACCGTTCTCCTGGAAGTACGTGCCCTGCAGGGTGCAGATCTGCTTGAGCACCGGGCCGGCTTCCGCCTGCTTGGCGTTCTTCGAGACGCTGTTGAACTTGGGGATCGCGATCGCGGCCAGGATGCCGATGATGACGACCACGATCATGAGCTCGATGAGCGTGAAGCCCTTGTTGTTCCGCAGGTTGCGCATGGGAGTCTTCCTTGGGTGGGGGTCGGTTGGGTACTTCAGCGCGTTCTTGCGCTGCTGGCCCTGGGTAAGGCAACGGGTGTGCCTGATCGTGGCATTCTGCTAACTCTTTGCCAGAGCTGCGTTTACGAGAACACCAGACGCCACGTGCCGCGCGGATCGGGCGGAATCCTGCACTGTTCCATGCAGATTGCCATTCCGCCTGCTCCCATCGCACGGCACAGCGCCGCACGTGCCGCGGAGGGGGCCGTGCCGGCGGAGCGGCGGCCCGCGGATGCGCCGAGTGCGGGAGCCGCGCCAGGATGCCGCGATCCTGGCGCCACGCCGAAAGTACCTGCGGGCGGGCAGGGCTGCCGGTGCCGGTGGGCCGGCGTGCGGATTGGGGCGCGGCAGCCGGGCCACGGTCAGTTGCGCAGGATGCGCCCCACCGCCGAAACGGTGAGCGACACGGGTGGGTGCGACCCCTGCCGCACGTTCATCGTGCGGTTGTTGAAGCCCACGATCAGCCCGCGCGAGTCGAACACCACGTCGCGGGACTGGTTGGTGGTCAGGCACACGGGCGAGCCGTCCAGCCGCAGGTCCACCAGGTACACCAGGCTGTCGGGCCCGGCGATGATGCGGTAGCGGTGCCCGGCGGCGCCGATGCCGGGCTGCGGGCAGTCGGCGGAGGGCTCCACCTGCAGGCGGGCGCGGCGGCCGGTGCGCACGGCCATGTGGCGGGTGTAGGCCAGGTCCACCGCCACGCGGTTCAGTGCGCCGCGGGCGCGGATGTGGGCCAGCGCGGCCTCGAACCGCGGGCCGACGATGGCCATGATGATCCCGAACACCGCGAGCACCACCAGAAGCTCCATCAGGCTGTAGCCGCCCCTTGCCCAGGCTTCTCGCACCGTCGCCCCCTTTCGCCACGCCGCCGTACCGGTTGATCCCGGGGCCGCGTGACGGCCCCGGGGGACTGTCCGCTACGTTTACCTTTTCGTCACGAAAGCGCCAAACCGCGACTCGCCAGCAGGCGAACGAGTTTTTGGGGACAGTGGCGCGCGCCGTTCAGGCGCGGTTCTGCGGGCCAGGAGGGGTGGACGGAGGGCGGGTGGGGGATGAGCGCGGCCGAGGCGAGCGTGCGTGTGGAGGGATCGGCATGAGAATCAGAGCGGCGGGAGCGAAGATGATTTGCCGAGTTGAAACAAAGACGGCCTCACGCAGACACGCGGAGGCGCAGAGAGGACGAGCTGTCCTCAGCGTCTCCGCGTCTCCACGTGAGGCCACGTCAACCTTGAGGGGAAATGGTCCCGATGCGCGGGCAGAAGACCAGCCGGCACCGCAGGGCTCCGCGCGAGCACCCCCTCCGCTCGCTGAGGTTCGCACCCCCCCCAAAACCCTAGGGGGAGGTTGAACTGCGCTTTTTTTCATCCTACGCGGTGCGCCCACCGCGCCGCCACGTCCCCCTCCGTTGACTCCCCTCACTCGGGGTGAGAACCGTTCACCCGGCCACCCACCGCACTCACGCACTCACGCACCCCCGCACTTATTCCAGCCCGTAGTCGTGGATCTTGTACGAGAGCGCCCGGACGGAAAGGTCCAGCAGCTCGGCGGCCTTCGTACGGTTGCCCTTGCAGCGCTCCAGCGCCCGGGCGATGAGCGTTTTTTCCAGCGCGGGAAGGCGGCGCTTGACGGAAAGGTCGCCGTCGGCGTCGGGAAGCTCGAAGGGGTGGCGGCCGGTGCGCACGTGTGGCGGCAGGTGATCGACACCCACGCGACCGCCGGAGAGCACCAGCGCGCGCTCGATCACGTTCTCCAGCTCGCGGACGTTCCCCGGCCACCCGTATTGGGCCAGCACCGGCACCAGCTCCTTGGGCAGACCCGACGTTTCCACCCCGAGCCGCTCGCCGTGGCGGCGGAGGAAGTGCTCCGCCAGGAGGGGGATGTCTTCGGGACGGGTGCGCAGGGGCGGGACGTGGATCTGCACCACGTTGATGCGATAGAACAGGTCCTCGCGAAAGCGGCCCTCGCGCACCTCGTCCACCAGGTCGCGCGCCGTGGCGGCCAGAACGCGCACGTCCACCGCCCGCTCGCCACTGCCGCCCACCCGGCGAAAGCTGCGCTCCTGCAGCACCCGCAGCAGCTTTACCTGCAGGGGCAGCGAAAGCTCGCCGATCTCGTCCAGGAACAGCGTGCCGCCGTCCGCCTGCTCGAACAATCCCTCGCGGGCGCGGTCGGCGCCGGTGAACGCGCCCTTCTCATGGCCGAACAGCTCGCTTTCCAGCAGGTTCTCGGGGATGGCGCCGCAGTTCACGGCCACGAAGGCCCGGTCGCGCCGCGGCGAGGCGCGGTGCACCGCGCGGGCGATCGCCTCCTTTCCGCTCCCGCTCTCCCCCGTCAGCAGCACGGTGGAGGGGTACGGGGCCACGCGCGACGCCAGGTCCGTGACCTCGCGCATGGCCTCGGAGACGCCCACCACCTCCTCGAACCCTTCAACGCGCCCCACCTCGCGCCGCAACAGGGCCACCTCGCGCCGCAGCTGCTCGCGTTCCTCGGCCTTGCGCAGGGTCAGCACCACCTCGTCGGCGTTGAACGGCTTGGAGATGTAGTCGTAGGCGCCACGGCGCATGGCCTCGACGGCGGCGTCCAGGGTGCCGTACGCGCTCATCATCACCACCAGCGCGGCGCCGCCGGCCTCCTGGTACTTTTCCAGGAACTCCAGCCCCCCCATGCGCGGCATCCGCACGTCGCACAGCACCAGGTCCGGCGGCTCGGCCAGCGCCATGCGCAGCCCCGCCTCGCCGTCCTCGGCCACGGTGACGGCGAACCCCTCGTCGCGCAGGATGAGGAGCAGGGTGTGCCGGAGTCCGGCCTCGTCGTCGATGACCAGAACGCGCCGATTGCTCACGCGGGCCGCCGAGTGGGGAGGGAAAGGGTGAAGACGGCGCCGCCGCCGGCCCCCGAGGAGGCCTCGATGCGCCCGCCCAAGTCTGCCACGGTGCTCGCGACGATGGCAAGGCCCAGCCCCGTGCCCTCGCCCGGGGCGCGCGTGGTGAAGAAGGGGTCGAACACCTTGTCGATGTGCTCGGGGGGGATCCCCGGCCCGCTGTCCGCCACGGTCACCTGCACGGTCTCCGTTCCCGGCTCGATGCGGTGCGGGTCGCGCACGGAGGTGACGCGGGGCCGGCGCAGGTGCGCGTAGGTGATGCCGGGGGGATCGTCCGCGCGGCGGGTGGGGATGCGCGCGCCCGACTGGTAGCGCACCAGTCGCGTGGCGACGGTGATGAAGCCGTGCCCATCCATGGCCCGCCGCGCGTTGTCGAGCAGGTTGATGAAGGCCTGCTCCAGCAGGTGCGGCGCGCCCTGCAGCGGGGGCAGCTCCCCGGCGAGCTCCAGCGCCACCTGCACCCCCTCCAGCGCGCCCTGCGCGTGAAGGACGTCCAGCGCCGAGCGGACGGCGGCGTTCACGTCCAGCGGGGCGCGGTCGGCCGGGGCGGGGCGCGCGTAGTCCAGCAGCCCCCGGACGATGCGGTCGATGCGCCGCGCCTCGCCCTCCACTCCGGAAGCCAGCTCGGGGTCCACCCCCCGGCGCCGCAGGACGGCGGCATAGCCCAGCAGCGCGCCCAGCGGGTTTCCCACCTCGTGCGCCACCCCTGCCGCGAGCCGTCCGATGGAGGCCAGCTTTTCCGCCTCCACCAGGTCGCGCTGCGTGGCCAGGAGGCGCCGGTTGGTCTCGTCCAGGGAGCGGACGTTCTCGGCCAGCTTCTCCTGGTTCTCCAGCAGCTGCTCGGTCATGCGGTTGAGCGCGGCGGAAAGCGCGGCCATCTCGCGGCTGTCCGCGGGCGGCGCGCGGCGCGCGTAGTCGCCGTCGGCCACGGCGGTGGCGCTCTCCGCCGCCGCGCGCACCGGCCGCAGCACCAGGCGCTGGATGAGGTGGTTGGCCAGCACCAGGTACACGGCCACGTCCACCGCCACCAGCACTGCCAGCAGCCATCCGCTTCCGGGCTGCACCAGGCGCAGCACGGCGTGCGTGCTGACGCCCAGCAGGGCGGCGGCCAAGGCCAGAAAGGTGAGGTTGAACAGGAGCTCGGCACGCAGCGAGCCCCGGCCGGGGCCGGGGCTCGCGTCGGCCGGAGTGCGCGGAGGGTCCGCGCGGCCGGAAAGGCGGCGGAGTGCCGCGGGAGCGGTCAGACGGCGGCGGACTCGCGGCGGCGCGCGGTGGACGCGCGCGCCTGGCCCGTGCGCGGCTTGCCCTCGAACGCCTGCCGGGCGAGCTGGTGCCAGACGTGGTCCACCACGGTGCCCGTGGGCTCGTTCCAGGCGATGACGCCCTCGTCGCGGGCCTGCTCCATCGCCCTGCGCAGCGCGTGCTTGCTGACCGGCTTCCTCATGGCTTCTCCCTCGCTCGTGTGCTGCTTCCGCGGTTGCCCGCCGGCGCGGGTGCCCCCCGCGCCGGGCGCCTTTCCTCCCCCCCCGCCACCACCCCCGTTCATACAGTAACACGGTGGGTACGGCGGCGCGAGGGGTGCGCCCAAACGGTTGCGGCAGAAGAGGATGCGGGCGAGCCCCAAAACGCGGCGCGGCGGCGCCCCCTCGCCGGGAAGCACCGCCGCGCGGCCGCGGACCCGCAGGCCCGCCGGTCAGTTGTAGGCGCGCCCCTGCGAATCGACGCGGGTGGCGCAGCGCCGGCAGAACAGCAGCGGCGCACAAAGTTTTCGGTCCCACTCGCGCCCCCTGCAGCGGGGGCACGGGGGAGTGGTGTAGCGGCGCACGCCCAGCGCGACGGCCAGAACGGCGCTCAAGCCCAACAACAGGGTCATACCCACCTTCGATGTTCCCGTGGCAACGCAGCCCGGCCAGGGACCGGACGTGGCTCAATCTAGCTTCCGCGCACGCGCCGCGAAAGAATTCGCGCCGCGCCCCGATCCGTCATCGCAACTGACTGCACGCCAACGGGATGGCCACCCCCTCCCCTGCAATGTCGCTGATACACATTGCGGTATCAGTCCTTGGGGCAATCCCCGCAGTGCCACAGGAAGAACGCGCGAGCCGCGGCGATGGGACAGCGGCATCTGCCCGCGAGGCGGTACGATTTACACGGTCCCGGCGAGCCCCAGCCGCGGCGCCACGCCCCGCATGGCGTCGATCACGAACGCCACGTGGTCCGCAAGGTCCACGCCCAGCCCGGCTGCCGCACGCACCACGTCGTCGCGGTCCACGCCCGCCGCGAACTGGCGGTCCTTCATCTTCTTGAGAACGGACCGGGCCTCCAGGTCCATCACCGAACGGCTGGGGCGCACCAGTGCGGCGGCGGTGACCAGGCCGGTGATCTCGTCGCAGGCGTGCAGCGTCCGGTCCAGCCGCGATTCGGGGTGCACCCCCGTCCGCGCGGCGTAGTGCGCCAGCACCGCGTGCAGCAGCTCGCCGGGGTAGCCGCGCTCGCGCAGCATCTCCACCCCGCGCAGGGGGTGCTCGTCCGGGTATTCTTCGTAGTCGAAGTCGTGCAGCAGCCCGGCCAGGCCGTACAGTTCCTCGTCCTCGCCAAAACGGCGGGCATAGGCGCGGCACGCGGCCTCTACGGCGTACATGTGCCGCCGCAGGCTCTCGCCGCGCACGTGCTGGTGCATCAGCGCGAGCGCGTCGTCGCGGCTGGGAAGGGTCATCGATCGCGTTCCCGTGCATCCGGTTTCGGCCAGCGCCCCGCCACCGAAGGCGGGCGAAGGCCCGAAGTTAACGGTGCGGGTGAACTGCCGAAACGGGCGCCCCCTCGCCGGTCTGGGAAAGATAACGTTGCCAAGCGGGACGGCGCAACAGGAGCGACCCCGGAGGAATGCGATGCAACTCCCGGGGCGACGGCCCTGCAGAACGGCGGCGCCGCCGTCCGCCAGTGCGGCCAGGCGCCTCGTCGGAATCGCAGACTCGATCCCATCGCCGGACTGGTGTTGTGCCTGAATCCGCCGTAAGGACGGCTCTTCGCCTCCGCGGAACTCCACGAGCAGAGCGGAGGGGGCGGAGAAGCCTCTCCGCGTCCTCCGCCGCCACCCGCCGTTCGCGCTGGGCGGGACGGCTCTAGAAGTCCGCGCTTCCGGGGGTGCGGGGATACGGGATCACGTCCCGGATGTTGGCCATGCCGGTGGCGTACATGATCATCCGCTCAAAGCCCAGGCCGAACCCGGCGTGCGGCACGGTGCCGTAGCGGCGCAGGTCGCGGTACCACCAGTACGAGGCGGGGTCCAGCCCCATCTCCTGCATCCGTTGATCCATCACGTCCAGCCGCTCCTCGCGCTGCGACCCGCCGATGATCTCGCCCACCCCCGGCGCCAGCACGTCCATGGCCGTGACGGTGCGGCCGTCGTCGTTCAGGCGCATGTAGAAGGACTTGATGTCCTTGGGGTAGTTGAGCACCACCACCGGCCCGCCGACCAGCTGCTCCGTCAGGTACCGCTCGTGCTCCGTGGACAGGTCCACCCCCCAGCTGACGGGGAACTCGAACTTCTTTCCCGACGCCTCCAGCCGGCGGACGGCCTCGGTGTACTCCATGCGCTCGAAGGGGCCGCGCAGCACGTCCTCCAGCCGCTTGACCACCCCCTTCTGCACCCGGTCGTCGAAGAACGCCATGTCATCCTGCCGCTCGTCCAGCAGATCCTTGATGAGCGCCTTGAGAAAGTCCTCGGCCAGGTCGGCGTCGTCGTTCAGGTCGGCGAAGGCGATCTCCGGCTCGATCATCCAGAACTCGGCGGCGTGGCGCGTGGTGTTGCTGTTCTCCGCTCGAAAGGTGGGGCCGAAGGTGTACACCTGGCCCAGGGCCATGGCGTATGCCTCTACGTTCAGCTGACCGCTGACGGTGAGCGACGCGCTGCGGCCGAAGAAGTCTTCGGAGAAGTCCACCTCGCCGCCGGGGGTGCGGGGGAGGTTGGCCAGGGCCAGCGTGCTGACGCGGAACATCTCGCCCGCGCCCTCGGCGTCGCTGGTGGTGATGATGGGGGTGTGGACCCAGTAGAAGCCCCGGCTGTCGTAGAAGCGGTGCACCGCCATGGCCAGGGTGTGCCGCACCCGCGCCACCGCGCCGAAGGTGTTGGTGCGCACCCGCAGGTGGGCCACGGAGCGCAGGAACTCCATGGAGTGTTCCTTGGGCTGGATGGGGTACGTCTCCGGGTCGTCCACCCATCCCAGCACCTGCACCTCCTTCGCCAGCACCTCCACGGGCTGCGGCCGCCCCGGCGTGGGCACCAGCTCGCCCGTAACCACCACCGCGCAGCCGGCGGTCAGGCGCTGCACCTCGGATTCGTAGTTGGGCAGATCGCGGGGCGCCACCACCTGGATGGGGGCAAAGCCGGAGCCGTCGTGCACGTTGATGAACGACATGCCGGCCCTGGAGTCGCGGCGGGTGCGCACCCATCCTTTGACGGTGACGGCTTCCCCCGCGGGCACGGCGCCGCGCAGCAGCTCTGCGATCCTGTGGTGGGGCATCGGGCGGTCTTTGGTGATTTCGTTGGCACGGATGCAGACGCCCGCGCGTGCGGCGCGGGCGATCAACCGGACAAAAGTACGTGTTCCGGCCCCAGAACGAAACCGCGGGCCGACCCAGGGGCCTTCTCTCCGCCCGCGAGGTCCAGGCCCTCCGGCCCAACCCCGGTCATCCTGAGCCATCCGGCACTGCGCGCACCGTGTGGGATGAAAGCGCAGTTCAACCTCCCCCAGGGTTTTTGGGGGGAGGTGCGAGCCTGAGCGCGCGGAGGGGGCGCGGCGCGGAGCCGACCATGCTGCTGAACGGTTGTCCGCGCGGACGGGTTTTCAGGGAACGCACGCGCGCGATCTGAAGCCGCGCAACCCGTGCGCGCGACCGAAGGACCTTGCGGGCCTGGCCGTGGAGCTGGCCCTCCGCGCACGGCGCGGACGGAGGCGCTTTACTACGGCGCTTCGGACGCCTCCCGCACACGGCTCAGCTGTCGGCCGTCGATGCGCACCCACCCCACGCGTCCTTCCGGATCGATGGTGAAGGTGAGAAAGCTCGTCCCCATGGAGGCGTCGGGCCAGCGGGCGCGGAACACGTCGTAATGCCAGTGCTCCATCTCCCCCGCCAGGGCGCCGCCGGCGGCCGCCACCAGCCGTCCCCCTTCCACCCGCACGGTCACGCTGCCGTACAGGCTGTCCGGGTCCGCGTAGCTGCCGGCGTACGCCTGCAGCGGCAGCGACGGCCGGGTCCCCTGCACCCGCCGCGATTCGCGGTCGCGACGGGCGGCGGCGGCACGGTCCTGCATGCCCTGGTACAGGGGCCGCAGCTCCGCGCTCCAGTCGCGCGCCGGCCCGCCCAGGTACGCATCGATGATGCGGTACATCAGCGCGTGGCGCAGCTCGGCCTGGTTCCTGTTGATGAACACCACCAGCCCCAGCCGTTCCTCGGGCACGATCGCCACCAGCGCGCTCATCCCGTCGATGCTCCCCGTGTGCATCGCCAGCTTGCGGCCTCTGTAGTCCGAAAGGAACCAGCCGAGGCCGTACGCCGTGAAGTTGGGCCGCGCCAGC
>JAHWJJ010000383.1 GCA_019348475.1 Gemmatimonadota bacterium
CCCCCACGCAGTTTGTGGGGGAAGGGCCGGGGATGGGGGGCGCTCGGCGGACCGCGCGAACTCCCGCCTGACGCGACGAACTTGTCGGGCCCCCGACGACGATCATCAGAACCATGGCGATGGAAGTACAGATCTTTGGCCTGAAGAGCTGCAACGAGACGAAGAAGGCGCTGCGGTTCTTCAAGGAGCGCCGCATCAAGACCCACTTCGTGGACCTGAAGGAGCGCGCGGCGGCGCCGGGCGAGCTGAGGCGCTTCGCCGAGCGCTTTGGCGCCGAGGCGCTGCTGGACCGCGGCGGCAGGCGCTTCAAGGAGCGCGGGCTGCACGTGGCGCACGTCCCCGAAGCGCGCATCCTGCCCCTGCTGGCGGACGACGCCGCGCTGCTGGTGACGCCGCTGGTGCGCGCCGGCAACCAGCTGACGGTGGGGTGGGACGAGGCGAAGTGGAAGGGATGGATCGCGCCGTGACGGGCAGAAGGGGGTGGGGCGGATGAGGATCGTGGGGGGAAAGTTCGCGGGGCGGCACCTGACCTCGCCGCCGGACCGGCGCGTGCGGCCCACGGCGGAGCACGTGCGCGACGCCTGGCTCACCTACCTGCAGCCGGGGCTGCCCGGCGCCCGGGTGCTGGACCTGTTCGCCGGCACCGGCGCACTGGGGCTGGAGGCGGTTTCGCGAGGCGCGGCCTCCGCCGACTTCGTGGAAACGCGCCCCGCCAGCCTGCACGCGCTCAGGGCCAACGTGGCCGCGCTGCACCTGCGCGACAAGACGCGCATCTTCAAGAAGGACGCGCTCCCCTTCGCCCAGGGCCTGGAGGCGGGGGCGTACGACCTCTGCTTCGCCGATCCGCCGTACGAGTCCAGGATGCTGGACCGGCTGATCGAGATCTGGCGGCAGACGCCGTTCGCCGCCACGCTGGCGGTGGAGCACGCGGTGGAGCACGAGCTGCCGCCCGGCGGCAAGCGCCGCGTCTTCGGCGATGACACGGCGGTCACCGTCTACACCCTCGGCTGAACCCCGGCGGCGCGCGTTGACCCGCGCGTTCGCCGCGCGATAGCTTTGCGCCGGGCCGGCACCCGCTGCCGGCCCGCGTCGTTGCAACCGGCGCCGCATCCCCCGTCCCGACGACGCACGCACGCGCATGGCCGCTCCCAGCATCCGCCCCGCCACCCCCGCGGACGGCGAAACCTTTCTGGCGCTGGTGGATGCGCTGGCGGACTACGAAAAGCTGGACCGCCCCACCGCCCAGGCGCGGCAGCGGCTGCTGAATGACGCCTTCGGCGAGCGGCCCCGCATCAGCGTGTTCCTGGGCGAAGTGCAGGGGCGGGCGGTGGCGTATGCGATCGTGCTGGAGACGTATTCGTCGTTCCTGGCGCTGCCCACGCTGTACCTGGAGGACCTGTTCGTGGTCCCCGAGGCGCGGCGGCACGGGGTGGGGCGCGCCTTCTTCCAGGCGCTTGCGGAAGAGGCGGTGCGGCGCGGATGCGGCCGCATGGAGTGGGTGGTGCTGGACTGGAACCAGCTCGCCATCGACTTCTACGACAAGCTGGGGGCGCGCCGCATGACGGAGTGGTACACGTACCGCCTGGATGCCGGCCAGCTTCGCGAACTCGCCGGCGAGGGACGGTAGCGGGCGATCTGCAGCGCCCCCCCACCTCCGCAGGCGCGGAGCCCCGCGGGTTTGCCCCCTGGATCACGAACGCTCGTTATGTGCCCTGCCGGCGATCAGCCGGCGGGGCGTTCGCTTTGCGCCGGATGTTTCCACTCCACCCACGCGATCCGTGCCGTATATCCCTCGCCTGCAACGGCTTACAATCCAGGTGGATACTTTTGGTTTTGTTGCCGCGCGTACAGGGCTTGTCCACCCCCGAATCTTCGTAAATCGTGTCCCGGCATCGAGTTACACCGCAGGCGAGTGGCCCGCAATTTGCCTCGGTTCCCGCCACGCCTTGAGAGGCTGATCGGGCCCGGAAAAGGAAACGGCGGGACGCCGCCGGAAGGGACAGCAGACCGTGCCGGAGGGCCGGCGCGGACAGGCGAACACTTCCGTATCCTGGAGGACACGATGAAGGCACTGACCACGGGGCTGATGGCGATCGTACTGGCGGCCGCGACCGCGGCGTGCGACGGATCGCCCACGACGGCGTCGGCGTTCGCGCCGGAGAGCGACGGGATCGCGATGGCCAGGCAGAGCAGGCTTACCTTCTCGTCGACGCAGAGCTACGACACGCAGACTCCGCAGACCGCCAGCGGAACGGCGGGCGCCATCGACTTTACCGGCAGCCTTACCACCGGCACGCCGTGCTACGACGTCAAGGCGTCGCATCGCACGCAGTCCAACGCCGTCACGGTGACCGTCACGGCCTCGTCCACGGGCGGCTTCTGCACCCAGGTGATCACGTACAACAACTACACGGGCCAGGTGAGCGGGCTGTCCGCGGGCACGTACGATTTCACCGTGGTGCACGACGTCGGCGGCAGCAGCACCACGGCCTACACCGGCACGGTGACCGTGCAGTAACGCCATCGCGGCGCAAGGACGGCCGGGGGCTCGCGATCCGCTCGCGGGCCCCTCCTTCTTTTCACCGCCGGCCGCCCGCGATCGATTGTTCCGCGGCCTGCCGCATCCGATCGCGTGCGTCTCTGCTTTCATCCGGATGTTTTCGGCCAGAAGGCGCAAGTCCCGTGTATCGTCCTCACTCGCAACATCTTAGGGGCCTCGTGTTCACTTTCACGCTTGTGCGAGGCCATCTAACGCTTGTTCACGGATGGGCCCCTCTAAGACGCGGCCTTGCATGGAGTTACGCTAGATGAACGCGGCCCGCTTCTTGCCACGGTTCCCGCCACGCCTTGAGAGGCAGATCGGGCCCGGAAAAGACGAACGGCGGGACGCCGCCGGAAGGGACAGCAGACCGATGCCGGGACATCCCGGCACGGACAGGCGACCACTTCCGAATCCTGGGGGACACCATGAAGGGACTGATCAAGGGGCTCATGACCGTCGCGCTTTTCGCCGCCACCGCGGCCTGCGACGGATCGCCCACGACGGCCTCCGCGTTCGCGCCGGAGAGCGACGGGATCGCAATGTCGTCGCACACGTCCAGCAGCCTGACCTTCAGCTATACGCAGAGCAACAGCACTCAGGACCCGCAGGTGGCCAGCGGCAGCGTGGGTGGCATCGACTTCGGCGGCAGCCTGACCACCGGCACCCCGTGCGTCAACGTGAGCGCCACCCACAGCACGCGCCGCAGCACGGTCACGGTCACGGTCACGGCGGTGGACAACGGGAACATCTGCATGCAGGTGATCACCCACAACAACTACACCGGCCGCGTGAACGGGCTGGCCGCGGGCACGTACACCTTCAACGTGGTGCACGACGGCGGCTTCAACAGCGGTACCGCCTGGACCGGCACGGTGACGGTGCAGTAACCCGGCATCCGCCCGGCGACGAACCGAAGCGGGGCCCGCGAACGATCGCGGGCCCTGCTTTTCTCGATCACTTTCGGGGGAGGCGAGAGCCTGAGCGAGCGGAGGGGGCCTGCGCGGAGCCCGACCATGTCGATGAAGCTGTCCGGGTCCGACGGGGGCAACTTCGTCGCGGAGAGGTCCGACCTCACGATGCGCCGCCAAGGTCCTTGTCGCCGCCATGAAGATACTGAAGGGGCAAGATACCAGCGGCGGCTCCCTCAGGATGACTGGCAGGTGACGTTCTCACGCGAACGGGCCCGTCCGTGAAGGGCGGGCCCGCCTCGTGACCGCGGAGAGGCGCCTACTTCTCCACGCTGAGCGCCGTGACCATCCCGAACATCCCGTTCGGCGTCTCCGCGTGGGGGAGGACGTGGCAGTGGAACGCCCACACCCCCGGGTTGTTGCAGGTGACGATCACGTCCCACCGCTCGCCGGGGGCGACGTTCAGCGTATCGCACTTCCAGGGCTGCGGCTGCGGCCAGCCGTCCTTGTCGATGACGGTCATGTGCATGCCGTGCAGGTGCATGGGGTGGATCATCATCCCCTCGTTCATGAACCGCACGCGCACCTTCTGCCCCATCTTCGCCACGATGGGCTCCGTGGCGGGAAAGCCCTTGCCGTTGAGCGTGTAGCCGTGGCTGCCGTCGTTGATGATCATCACGTAGTCCAGGTCCACGTTCTCGACGGCGCGCTTGTGCCGCGGCTCCACCACGAAGGCGCCCAGCAGCCCCTTGCCCACCTGCTCGGCCGAGTTGTGGTGCGAGTGGTACATGTGCGAGCCCGCGTTGGGCACCGTGAACTCGTACGTGTAGCTCTCCCCCGGCTTTACCGGCGGCTGGGTGATGTACGGCACGCCGTCGTGTTCGTTGGGGAGCTCCACCCCGTGAAAGTGCACCGCCGTGGACTGCTCCAGCCGGTTGTGCAGCACCCCGCGCACCCAGTCGCCCTCGGTCACGCGGATCTGGGGGCCGGGCACCTGGCGGTGGTAGGCGAACGCCTCCACCCGCTTTCCGGGCTCCGTCTCCCACTGGATCTTCTCCGCCGTCAGCTCGTACACCTTGACCCCGTTCTCCATGCGGGGCTGCATGAGCTGGTTGCCCTTGCCTTCCGTCTCCGCCGGGAAGGCCTTGATGCCGATCTCGTGGTGGTGGTCCATCTGGTCCGCCGCCGCGCGGATCTCGGCGGGTGTCCTGGGATGCGCG
>JAHWJJ010000384.1 GCA_019348475.1 Gemmatimonadota bacterium
CCGCCCTGGCGATCGTGCCCCACTCGACCTGCGTGATCTTCATCCTCGCCCCCTTGTTACCATGTCGCTTCCCAAGCCCGCGCGGTAATGGCCTTCGCCCGGCCGGGCAGAATCCGCGTCCATCGCTCCCTTCACGGCGGGATCGGGTTCAACGGCGGCGCGACCTCGTCAGGCGCGAGGGTGCGGGTAGGCTCCGCTTCGTACCCGGGCCCTTGCCGGACCAGTCGCGCCCCGAACATCGGCTGCAGCAGCGCGTGATCCTCACGGCGCACCGTGTACTGCCCCTTCGGCCCGGTGAACGCGTACCCCTCGAGCGCGTCGATCATCCGGTCGACATCGGGGCCGCCCGCCGCCCCGATCGCGCGGGCAAGGAGTTGTCCGGCCACGAATCCGTCCGGCGTGAAGAGGTCCGGTGGGGTATTGGACCGTTGCTGGACGCGGTCCACCAGCAACTGGTTCGCCGGGTTCTGCGGCGCGCCGCCCGCCGGCTGCGGACCCGCATCCGGCGCGTTCGGCCCGGCGCCGCTGGGCCCCACGCGCTCCTGGCCCACGCCCGCGGCGGCGCAGGCGCGCTCCAGCATGATCACGTGCTGCGCGATGATCTCCGCCTCCCGTGGCGTGCTGTCGCCGTCGGACACCATCAGCTGCAGCCCCAGCTCGCGCAGGCAGAGCGCCACGTTCATCGCGTTGACGGAGCCGCGCTGCCGGTCGCCCTTGATGAGGACGTGGAAGTAGTCGGGCACCCACCCGGCCGACGCGTCGGGGCCCGTCTCGCCGTGGCGCATCATCAGCTGCCGCACCTTTTCCAGGGGCGTGTCGATGATGTTCTGGGCGCGCAGCATCTTGCTGAGGTACGCGGCCTCGTCGGCGTTGATCTCGCCGTCGGCGCGCACCAGCGTGCCCAGAAAGCCCAGGACGTGGCGCTGCACGCTGTCGGCGATCTTCCCCGGCCCCGGCCAGTCGCCGCGGCGCTCCGCGCGGTACGCCGTGTCGAAGATGAACTGGTACAGCTCGGCGGGGGTGGTCGGCTGGCTCATGGGATGATGGAAAGCGTGGTCGAACGATGTGGCCTCCCCGCGCAGGGTGGCCGCGGAGAGGGGAGAACGACAGGGTGCGGGTTCGATACGCGCCCCCAGCCGCGCCCCTCCCGCTCGTGGAGTCCGTGCTCCCTCGCCGGGACGCCGGCCGGGGCGGGTGAAGCCCTGTCCGGCGGCGCGTCAGCGGCGCCAGAGCTTTCCGCTGTCCCAGCGGCGGCTTCAGCCGCTCAGGCGCGAGGGTGGTCTTCGCGCGGGGTATGGCGTCCACCACCCCCCGGCCCGAAAGCCGTGGCGCACCAGGTTCTCCAGGATCTGGTACCCGATGGTGTTCGGCTCCCCGCTCGCCCCGATGACGGAGTACGAAGGTGCGAAAGTGCGAGAGTGCGGGAGTCGCATGCGGCCGCACGGCGTGCGGGCGGCAATCTACGCGGCGGGGGGCGGGGCTACAAATCGGGCGATGCCGGGCGCGTGCGGGGCGGCCGACGACGCGCGGAAACCGGCAGTTCGCGCGGCTGGGCGGATCTTTGGAAGATTGGCCATACTTCTTTTACATCTGCCGCTTGATACGGGGGACGTGCAGGGCTACCGTTCGTTCGGCACACCACCACTCCCGCCAGGCGCATCCATGAGCCAGTCCACATCCACCCGGCGCCGCTTCGGGCCGCCGCTTCTCCACTTCGGAGCGGGGCGGCGCGGGCCCGTGCTGCTGCTGGCGCTCAGCCTCGCGGTTACCCTGGGGGCGATCGTGCAGGCGCAGCACGCGGTGCGTTCGCACCGCGCCACCGCGGACCGGCTGGTGGAGAAGTACGGGGCCTGGGCGGCGTGGAGCTACCGCCAGCACACGGCGGAGCTGCTGCACAGGGCCGTGCACGCGTCCCTGGCCCCCGTGTTCCACGCCGCGGACCGCCGCGAACCCCTGCCCCCGCTGGATGCGCTGCTGGAGCACGAACGCGCCGCGGCCCGGCACCCGGGCGGCGGCCCGGGCTACGGCGCGCCGTTCTACTTCCGGTCGTCCCTGGACGGCGCGCCCGTGGAGGTCGCGGGTGAGGCGCCCGACCCGGCTTTTCGCGCGTGGATCGCCGCGACGCTCCGCGCCGACGCGCCCGCGCTGCGCCGGACGAATTCGGGGTTCGGCCTGCTGAGCGCGCGCGTAGGCGGGGTGCCGCGGCACCTGGTGTACGCCATCGTCCGCGACCCCGCGGGCCGCGAGGCGGCGTACGGGTACGAGCTGGACCCGGCGCGGTACCGGCCGCTGTTCCAGCACGTGGTCGACGAGCAGGCGCTCATCCCGTCCGCCACGCTGGAGGGGCGCCGCACGCAGGAGGTGCTCACCGTGCGCGTGGTCGCGCCGGGGGTCGGCGAGCTGTTCGCGTCGGACCCTGGGCCGGAGCCGCGGCTGGCCGGCGCGGAGCCGCTGGGCCCGCCGTTCGGGTCGCTCGCGGTGCGCGCGGCGGTGCGCCCGGAGGCCGCGGGGCTGCTCATCATCGGCGGCCTGCCGCGGTCGCGGCTGCCGCTGCTCATCGGCATGCTGATCCTCTCCGCGGGGCTGGCCGCCGTCGCCGTCGGGCAGCTGCGGCGCGAGGCGGAACTGGCGCGGATGCGTTCCGACTTCGTCTCCAGCGTCTCGCACGAGCTGCGGACGCCGCTGGCCCAGGTGCGGCTGTTCATGGAGACGCTGCGGCTGGGCCGGTGGCGCACCGACACGCAGCGCGAGTGGCTGCTGGACAACGTGGACCGCGAAACCACGCGCCTCACAAACCTGGTGGACAACGTCCTGCACTTTTCCCGCGGCGAGCGCGGCGCCGCTCGCGCGGAGCTGCAGGTGGTGGAGCTGCGTCCGTACCTGGAGGGGATCGCCGCCTCGTTCGCGCCGCTCGCCGCGTCCCGGGGGGCGCGGCTGGAGGTCGCGGTGGAGGCGGGGCTGGTGGCGCGGCTGGACCCGGAGGCGTTCCGGCAGGTGGTGCTCAACCTGCTGGACAACGCCGTCAAGTACGGCCCGCGGGGGCAGGTGGTGCGCGTCTCCGCGGCCCCCTGCGGGGACGGCCGCGTGGCGCTGGCGGTGGAAGACGAGGGGCCGGGGATCGAGCCCGCGGACCGCGAGCGCGTGTGGGAGCCGTTCCGCCGCGGCGAGCGCGCCATTGGCAGCGCGGCGGCGGGGAGCGGCATCGGCCTCTCCGTCGTCCGCGAGATCGCCGGGTGGCACGGCGGCACCTCGCGCGTGGAGGACGGCGCCCGCGGCGCGCGCATCGTCGTGGAGCTGCCGGGGTGGGCCGCCGCCCCGCGCCCGGCGGCGCACGACGGCGAGTCCGCGTCGCACGCCGCCGCATGAGCCGCGTGCTGGTGGTGGAGGACAACGCGGAGCTCGCCGCCGGCATCCGGTACAACCTGGAGCTGGAGGGCTACGACGTGCGCGTGGCGGAGGACGGAGCGCGCGCGCTGGACGAGGTCCGCGGCTTCGCGCCGGACCTGGTGATCCTGGACCTGATGCTCCCCGACGTGGACGGGTTCCAGGTGCTGCGCACCCTCCGCGACGAGGGCGTGCAGGTCCCGGTGCTGGTGCTCACCGCGCGCGGGGAGGAAACCGACAAGGTGCGCGCCTTTCGCCTGGACGCGGACCAGTACGTAACCAAGCCGTTCGGCCTGCTGGAGCTGCTGGAGCGGGTGAAGGGGCTGCTTCGCCGGGCGGGAGGGCGTTCCGCGGCCGGGGCCGGCGGCATCATCCGCTTCGGCGAGGTGGAGGTGGACCCGTCGGCGCGCACCGTGCGGCGGCGCGGCGTGGAGGTGTCCGTCACCCCGCGCGCGTTCGACCTGCTGCTGGCGCTGGTGGCGTCGCGGGGCCGGGTGCTCACGCGCCAGGACCTGCTGCGCGACGTCTGGGGCCACCGCGGCCGCGTGCTCACCCGCACCGTCGACTCGCACATCTCCGAGCTGCGCCACCGCCTCGAAGAGAACCCGGACGACCCGCGCCACATCCACACGGTCTGGAAGATCGGCTACCGCTTCGAAGCCTGACGCCTCCGACGCCGTCCCCTTTGCTTGCTTCTGCCATTCCTCTCCGCCCCCTGCCGTTCCCTCCCCCCATTCCCTGTTCCCTGTTCCCTGTGCCCTGAGGTTTGGGCGTGCCCCTTCGCTGCGCTCCGGGTCGGGCTGCGCGCGCCGTAGGCAACGATACAACCGTTGCCAACGGCGCCGGGCCCGCTCCGCAGGAGGGCACGGTACTGCTGTGCCCTCCTGCTCCGCGTTCCCGGCCCTGCGGGCGCGCATCCCTCACGCGAACGGCGGCTTCGCCGCTTTCCATCCGCGGTCTTCCCAGCGCAGCCCCCCACCATCCACTGCTCCGCCGTCCTCCCGCGCGTCCGCGCCCTCCGCGCGACGCTCTTCTCTCGCCCTGAGGCGAAACCGTCGACGGGCATTCACAACATCCGCACGAATTACGGGCTGTTCCGCCACCAGTCGGGGTGGCGCCGGGGGCAGATTGATGGCGAACCCTCAACCCGGAGAAGCTCCATGCACACCGAAGTCATCCATCGCACCACCTCTGTTCGGCGGCGGCATCCTGCCCGGCGCGCCGGCCTGGCGGCGGCGGCGCTCGCGCTGGCAGCTCTCGCGCTCGGCGCGCCGCCGCCCGCGGAC
>JAHWJJ010000385.1 GCA_019348475.1 Gemmatimonadota bacterium
TCCCTTCCCCCACGCAGTTTGTGGGGGAAGGGCCGGGGATGGGGGGCGCCCGCCCACGCACCACACCCTCCACCTGCCTCGACCTCACCCGTTCACCCGTTCACCCCTTCACCCCTTCACCCCTTCACCCTTTCACCCCTTCACCGGCTCACCGCCGCTCCGCCCGCCGCCGCTCCCGCGCCGCCTCGCGCGCATCGCGCAGGGCGCCGTTGAACGCGGCGGACGCGGTGCTGAACGCGCCGGCCTTTCGCAGCGTGGTGCTGTCCACCCCCAGGAACGCCGTGATGGCGCGCCGCAGCGAGCGCTCCGTCTGGTAGCCGCTGGCGTAGGCGGCACCGTACACCGTGCGGCCGGGGTCGTCCAGCAGCATGCACGCTAGCAGCACCCGCAGCCACGCCTGCACCTGCCGCGGCGCCGGCAGCTCCGCCCGCGCGCACCGCACCGTCAGCGTGCGCGCGGTCACTCCCAGCCGCGCCGCCAGCTCCGCGGCCAGCCCGCCCTCCGCGGCAACCTCCGCAGCCGCCATCAGGATCTGCCGCGACTCGGCGTTCACGTACGGCGAAAGCGCCGCCTCCAGCGCGCGCTTCAGCGGGCGCACGTGCGCTTGGCGCAGGCGCGCGGCCACCGCGCGGGGCGTGCTCTCCGTTCCCACCGACACCACCTCCGACACGCCCCACTCCAGCAGCATGGCCACGTCGCCCGCGATCTCCGGGCGCAGCTCCAGCGCGGCCACCACCGGCACGGAGGGAAAGCTGCGCAGCAGGTCGCGCACGCGCGGAAAGCCGTCGCCGCGGCGCAGCCCGGCGTACGGGTCCGCCACCACCAGCGTGGTGGCGGGCGCGCGGCGCAGCGCCGCATCCAGCTCGCCCCACGCCACGTCGGCCAGCACCGTGAACGGCGCGCCGGCCATCTCGAACAGCGGCACCAGCGCGGGCTCCATCACCAGCACCGGGCGCAGTTTAGCCGGGAAAGTGATCAACGGTGTCGTAATTGGCGCGGTCATCTGCGACAGGTGCCGCGTTGACCAATGGACAAAGTTGACAAAATTCCTCCCACGGCCGCACCCCTGCCCCGTGTCCCGCTTTCAGGAGATGATTCCATGAAGCCGCTGCGCCTGTCCGCCCTTGCCGCCGCCCTGGTTCTCGGCGCCTGCTCCGCCCCCGCCCCCACCGAGTCCGTCCGCCTCGACGCGGGGCCGAGCTTCGATGGCGGCAACACAATCGGGTCGGGGAACAAGACCCAGGATGGCGGACTCACGACGACGAGCACCGACAGCACCAGCACGGAGCGGGGCGGCGGAATGCTTGGCTCTGGGAATTGAGCGTCAGCCTACCTCCGCCTGCAGGGGAACTCGCCGGAGCGAAACGACGAAGCGGTTGGATAGCGTTTCACCCGAGTGTTGTTTCCCCGCGCGCGACGCGGCGAGTTCGGCGCGTTCCGCGGAGTGTTGAGCGCGCACTGCTGAAAGTGCGTTCTCCGCGTTGACGATTACATCGGCCTCGCCGCGTACGCGTGCGGCTGATTCAGCACGCAAAAGGAATTTTTCGGCAGTGTCCCATCGGCCGAGGCTCGAGGCCCCGAGTCCGAGTTCGTACAGCGCATGGGGAACGCCCCGCCCGGTGCTGCTCTCTGCGGCCAGACGGGCGGCCTCGGCTGAAAATCTCGCATACACGGCCTCTTCTCCGCATGCTGCCGCGGCTCGCGCCGTAGAGGCGAGCACCACCACGCGCTCATGCGGCTCCTGGAAGTGCTCGGACAGTTCGACCAGCACAGGCAAGGCACGCGCGAATTCGCCTCTCTTCATCCACAGGAAAGCCACGTCATAGGCGAGCGCGGCAAGGCGATCATGCCGTGGGAGATACTGGTCCAGCGCGGCGCGTGCGTACTCCTCCGCCTGATCAAGATCGCCCATGTACGCCGTTGCGACGAACAGGTCGTGCAGCACCTCGCCCTTGCGATGTCGCAAGCCGTGCTTCCGAACGCTGCGGAGGGCCTGCAACTGCGACTGCTGAGCCTCCCGATACTTCCCGGCGTCATAGAACACGTTTCCCAGGCTGTTCAGCCCAAGCGTCTGCGCCTCCCAGTCGCTCCTGCTCGCGGCGACGCGGACGGAGCGCTTGATCCACTGCTCCGCCTCGCGCAGGTAGCCGTGCGTCCTGAGCAGCCGGCCCGCCATCCAGGCGTACCGCGGATGGTCGGGGCGGCAGAGGGCGGCGGCCTCGGTAAAGGCCAGGGCCGTGCGGGTGGCGTTGCGCCCCAGCCCCCACTCCGTCACGCAGAGGCACGCGTGGGCCAGGTGCTCGGGCGAAGCCGCTTCCGGAGCGGCCAGCTCGCCGACGATCACGGCCAGTGGGCAGCGCAGGTCCGGATCGAACGTCCCCTCCAGCAGTTCCCGCTCCCACTGCTCCATCGCGCGGGGCTCGAACAGGTCGCCGCGCTGCCCGGGAATCTCGGCGGCCCACAGCAGCACGCTGCGCAGCACCTGCCACACCGTCAGCGCCACTTCGGGCGGCAGTTCGCGGACGATCTGCGTCCCCGCCACCTCCCCGCCGGGAACGGTGAGCGGCGACGTGAAATCCGCGTTGCGATGGATGGAACCGGGGCGTGGCGGGGTAGCGCGCATGGGACCTCCTGCCGGAGTGCGTCGGGTTATGAGTGTGGGCATGATCGCGCCGGAGGCGTGCTCCAGCGTTCCGGCTCATTCTAAGCGCGGTTCGGCAGCCAGTCTACACCCGAACAAGACCGCCCCCCTTGCGCCAACAGCCGCACAAACGCTGGACTTGCGCAGGCAAATGGGACAAAGTAGACTTCGAGAACACGTCCACTTTGACCACAACGCTGCCGCGAGGGGCTCTACGATGACCGATCGTCCGCAAACGTCCATCAGCCGCCTGCGCGAGGCGGTCACCATCCGGGTGCAGGCCACGTCGCTGCGTTCGGTGGCGCGGCAGGTGGGGATGAGCCCCAGCGGGCTGGACAAGTTCCTGGCTGGGGGAATGCCGTACCAGAAGAGCCGCCGCAAGCTGTTCGACTGGCTGCACCGCGAGCGGCACAACCTGGGTGCCGACCTCACCGTGGACGGCATTGCCGCCGCGCTGGGCTCGCTGGTGCGCGACCTGCCGCCCGACCGTCGCGAGCAGGCGCTCCTCGCGCTGCTGGGCACGCTGCGGGATCTGTACGCCACGCACGCCGAGACCGCCCCGTCGTGGCTCGCCGAGATCATCCAGAAGGCGGCCGACGGCAGCGCCTTTCCCGCAGACGAGGTGCCGCCCTCGCGTCGCCCCGCCGACGACGAAGCGGCGCAGGCGTAGCGACGGCCGGGTCGACGGCCGTTTTTCGGAGGCGCGGCCGGGCCGACTGGTCGTGCCGGGCCCCGGCGCGTAGGTTCACCGCACGCGGGCGCATCACGGGCATGCTGCCGGCGGCGAACGGGAACCATCGACAGAGGGGGAACGGCAGATGGCTACACGCAAGGCGAGTGCGACGTGGGAGGGGGGGCTGCGCGGCGGCACGGGAAGCTTCCGGGGCGAGAGCGGCGTGATCGACGCGAAGTACACGGTGGGATCGCGCTTTGCCGACGAGGGCGGCACCAACCCCGAGGAGCTGCTGGCGGCGGCCGAGGCGGCGTGCTTCAGCATGGCGCTGGCCGGCGCGCTGGAGCGGGCGGGCACGCCGGCCACGCGCGTGCACACCGACGCCGCGTGCACGGTGGAGAAGGTGGAAGACGGCTTCAAGATCACCACCATGCGCCTGAACGTGCGCGCCCAGGTGCCGGGCGTGGACGACGCGACGTTCCAGAAGGCCGCCCGGGAAACGAAGACGACCTGCCCCGTGTCAAAGGCGCTGGCCGGCGTCGACATCCAGCTGCAAGCCGTGCTGGAGTCCTAGCGGACGCGGATCGGGCGACCGCGCCGTCGCGCGGTCCGCCCCCACGAGCGAATGCCGTGCACGAGTTGAAGCCCCGCAGTTTGCGGGGCTTTCCGCTTTTGTGCGGCGAGTTCACTCGCTCCCGGCCCAGGCCGGCCGCCAGTCCCGTCCACGCACGTCCGCAGCTGTGTAACGGAATGGACACGATCCGGCCGCGATCCGTGCCACCGGGTCCGCTGCCGGAAAGCCGCCCCGGCGCGGCATCCAGCAGAGTTGCTGCACGACGGCGGCGGCGCGTTACAATCGTTACCTCGGCGTTACGAGGTTTGCTGCTGCTGCTGTTACTGGGGCGTTACACGGCCCCGGTAGCTTCGCCGCGTTCCAGGCTGTCCATCCTGTCCTGAACGTGAGACGCGAAACGCGATGACAAGATCGTTTTCCGGTGGGGTAGCGGCGGTGGCGGCGGCGCTGGTACTGGCCGCGTGCGGGGGCGAAGGCGGCGGCGCCACGCCCGGCGAAATGGCGAAGCAGGCCAGCGGCGGCGGGGCGGGGGCCACCACGCTCACCGGCGCCGGCGCCACCTTCCCGTTCCCCGTCTACTCCCGCTGGTTCAGCGAGTACGGCAAGCAGCACCCGCTGCGGGTGAACTACCAGCCCATCGGCTCCGGCGGCGGCATTCGCCAGGTGACGGAGGGGACGGTGGACTTCGGCGCCAGCGACGCGCCGATGAACGCGGAGGAGCTGGCGAAGGCGCCGGGGATGCTGCACGTCCCCACCGTGCTGGGCTCGGTCGC
>JAHWJJ010000386.1 GCA_019348475.1 Gemmatimonadota bacterium
TCGTTCCTCGCGACGGCTGGCGACCCCTCCCCCAACCCCCGGGGGAGGGGTGGTGTGGAGCACGCTCTCATCCGCCAGGCGACGTTCACCCTCCCCCAGAGGTTTTTGGGGGAGGTCGTGAGGCGACGAGCAGGAGGGGGCGCGGCTGGGACCGCCCACGCCACGGGCCCTCTCCCCCGCCAGGCCTTTCGCTCGTTCCTCGCGACGGCTGGCGACCCCTCCCCCAACCCCGGGGGAGGGGTGGTGTGGAGCCAGGGTGTCATCCGCCAGCCGAAGTTCCACCTCCCCCAGGTTTTGTTGGGGGAGGTCGCGAGGAACGAGCGGGAGGGGGCGCGGCTGGGACAGCGCACGCCAGCACGGGCCCACTCCCCTCTCCGCGAGGAACGAGCGGGGAGGGGCCGGGGGAGGTGCCCCACGCGGCCGCATCACACCAATGCCATTTCAAAGCCGGGCCGGCCGGCGGCCAGGCACTCCGGCGGCGGCTCGGTCCCGGGCGGCGTCACCACGAACAGGCGCGCGGGAAGGTCCGTGAACTGAAAGCCTCGGAAGGCCACTTCCATCGGGTCGTTCTCGGGGACGAAGAAGGAGAGGAGCACGTAGCCGCTGCGCCGGTGGTCGGCGTAGACGCGCTCCAGCAGCGCGCGCAGCACCGCGGGATCCTCCGACGGAATCGCCTGGTGCGTGGCGTACAGGTAGCGCAGCTCCTCGCCGGGATCGGGAAGGCGGGGAAAGCGCAGCAGCCGCGCCGCCAGGTCGTACCCCGTCTTGATCCGCCGCATCTTTCCGCGATACCCCGCGACCACGGTGCGCTTGACCGGCGCCGCATCCCATACCGCCAGGCATCCTGCCAGCGCGCCGTCGCCGTCCTCCGCCAGGTAGAAGGAATCCACCGAGAGCCCCGGCCATTCCGCCAGCCGGCGCCGCAGCTCCGCCAGCGGCATCGGCGTGCCGAAGGGGCGGCGGCGCGCGTCGGCGTCCAGGAACGCGGCCAGTGCCGGCAGGTCCGCCTCCGTCGCGCGGCGGACGCGGAAGGCGCCGCGCCGGGGGAGCCGCGGCAGCGCCAGGTGCACGTTGCGGATGCGGAAGTCGCGCAGCGGCGTGTAGCGCGGCATCCCCCGCTGCCGCCGGTTCCGCGCGGTCAGCGCGCGGAGGGCGCGCTGGTTGGACGCGATCACCGCCGTCAGGCTGGCGGCGCAGCCGCGCGCCCGGGCGCGTTCGGAGAGCGTCGGGCCGTAGACGCGGTTCAGCAGGTGGCGCCCCTGCACCCGCGGCGACAGGCGCAGGTCGCCCAGGTACCCGACGCGGCGGATCTCGCCCCCCAGGTATCCGTCGCGAAAGACGAGCGAGGCCATCGCCTCCACCCGCCCCTCCTCCTCGGCCACCCAGCACTCCCAATCGTCCGACTGCAGGCGGAGGAGGGCGGAAAAATCGGAGTCGCGGCGGATGGAGAGGGCCAGCTCCGTCTCCATCGGCACGCGCGCGAACAGCTCGCACATGGCCGCGCCGTCCGCGGGGGTGGCGCGGCGCAGGGTGACGGTGCCGGCATCCACCGTCGCCATCGTCACATCCAGAACTCGATCCGCGTCGAGCGCGGCTCCGGCGGCGGACCGACCTCCCCCGCGGCGGCGTGGTCGCGCAGGGACTCGATGGCGCGGTGGATTTCGTCCGCCGCGGTGCCGCTGAAGCGCCGCGCCCCGAAGCGGCGCAGGTTCCCCGTCTGCACCTCCATGATCCGCACGTCCTGCTGAATCACCGTCCGCGTGTACGGCGGCAGCAGCCACCGCGCGAGGGGGTTGAAGACCCCGAAGCGAAAGGTGATGGCGGTGTACACCATCGCCCGCTCCGGGGTGATCGGCGTGATCTGCGAGGTGATGACGAAGCCGCGCCGCTCGCCCCACATGTAGTCCACGCGGGTCAGGTTGGGCATGAAGAAACGGTCCGTGTGCGTCATCACCCTGCCGTCCGGGTTCAGCAGCCACTTGCTGAAGCCGATGGAGTCGTCCGGCTGAAAGTACTCCACGTGCACCGCGTCCGCGGTGCGCTCGATGGTGGCCTCCGCGCGCTTGACGTTGGCCGCCTTCCGGAACCAGCCGCTGTGGACGAAGGCCGTGTGCGGCACGTCCATGAAGTTCTCCACCAGGTCCGTCACGTCGCCGTCGAACGGCGTCAGCATCACGTACGAGCGCCACCCCTCCTCGCCCGCGTGGGGAAAGCGGAACGGCTCCTTTTCCGCCGCGCGCTCCGGCGTGCCCAGGTAGACCCAGACGAAGCCGTCCTGCTCGCGCACCAAAAAGCGCTCCAGCCGGCGCCCTTCCCGGGCGCGCTTCTCCGGGCTTTCCGAGGGGACGATGACGAGCTCGCCCTCCGCGTTGTACGTCCAGCCGTGGTACGGGCAGCCGATGCACCCGTCGAACAGGTCGCCCTTGCTGAGGGCGGCGTTGCGGTGCAGGCAGCGGTCGATGAGCGCCGTCGCGCGCCCGTCCGCGCCGCGGAAGAGGACGATGGGCTCTTCCATGATGGTCGATGCGAACGGCTTCTTCGCCGTCACCTGCCTGGAGAGCGCGGCGATGTACCAGTTCTCATTGAGCGTCCCGCAGCGAAAGCGCATGATGGGGCGCGTCTCGCAGGCGTCGGTGGGGCGCCCGTCCGGGCAGCCGGCGATGGCGGGGACGGGGATGGATGGGGTCGGGGCGTGGGACTGCATGGAAGTACCTGGAAGCTGGTTATTCGCGCTTCGGACGCGCGGGGAGAACAACGTACCGCAGGAGCCGCCGTCGAGCAGGGGCGGAGTTCTACGGCCGCCGCTTCGCGGGCGCCCCCTCCCCCGCCCCCTCCCCGCTCGTTCCTCGCGGAGAGGGGAGAAGTTCGATCACGTGGGGAGGGCGCTTTTGCATCTCCCTTCCCCCACGCAGCTCATGGGGGAAGGGCCGGGGATGGGGGGCGGCCGGCCCACGCACCACACCCTCCACGACGCACGATCTCTCCGCTTTCGCTCCGGAACGCTCCCTGCCACCACCGCTCGCCCGGGGTTGGGGGAGGGGTCGCCAGCCGTCGCGAGGAACGAGCGAAAAGCCTGGCGGGGAGAGGGCCCGAACCCGCGGGGCCCCTCCCGGTCCCGATCGCTACCGGAGACGCACAAGGTCCCGCGCGACCGTCATCAGCCGCGCGTAGGCGGCCACGTCCACCGCCGCCGTCAGGGCGTTGATGCGGCGAAAGCGCGGTTCGTCGGAGGCGAAGAAGATCCCGTCCTCCCCCTGCGTCTTCCCCGCGACGGCGCGGTGAAAGAGCGAGGCGAACACCATCTCGAACAGCAGCGTCCCCCGGATGGCGTCCAGGTGCTGCCGCGCAACCGCGTCCGCGCGTCCCCACCGGCGGCCGCGGCCCCGGCGCATCAGCGCGGAAACCAGCGCCAGGTCGAGCGCGTCGTGCCCCACCCCGTACGCCACCTTCCACGAGCGGGTTCGATACAGCAGCCACAGCTCCGCCCCGCCGCGCGCGGTAAAGCTGAGCAGGTGCGCCGTCAGCGCCGCGCGCGTCCCCGGTGAAAGGCCCTGGCGGCGCAGGAGCGCGGCGGGGATCACGAACCAGGAGACCAGCGTGTAGTTGAGCCACAGCACCTTGGGGAGCGACATCGCCCCGCCGATGCGCTCGCCGCGGTTCTGCTTGCGCGCGAAGGCGAACACCGCCGCCGTCACGGCCCCCGCCACCAGCACCCAGACCGGCACCTTCCGCGGCGCCTTCACCCGGCGACCTCCGCCGCCTCACGCGCGCCGAACGCCTCGGCCCACTCCATCCCCGCGTCCAGCGCCGGGGGCTTGATGGAGCCCGCGCGCTGCCCCCGCCTGGTGCAGACCCGCTCGTACACCCGTTCCCCGTCCGCCACCGCGACTCCCTCCACCGAATTCAGCTGCCCCAGCGCCCGGCAGAGGCCGTAGTGGTGCGCGTCCAGCAGGATCCGCTCGACCGCCGCGGCCAGGGCGCGCGCGTCCTCCGGCGCGGCCTGGGCGTACAGCCGGTAGCGCGGCGGCTCGCCCCACGAAGGCGCCAGCAGGGCGAACGGAGGATGGCTGCCGGTTTCGGCCGCCGCGGACGAAAGTACCTGCTCCACCAGCTCCGGCGTCAGCTTCTCCCCGGCCAGGTCGCTCGCCCGGTCGGCGCGGCCCACGAAGCGCAGCGTGGGCGCGCGCTCCAGCCACCCCTCCACCCGTACGCGGTCCTTGAGCCGGTAGCGGTACAGTCCGCCGCCCGTGGTCAGCACCACCTCGTACGTGGCGCCCGCCTCCAGCTCGTGCACTCCAATAGCGGCGGAAGCGTCTCCGTCCGGCAGGAACTCCAGGTAGTGCGAGGTCACAGCGGCCACGGGTGCATCGGCGCGGAACAGGGGGATGGAGACGACGCCCTCGGTCGCGAGCAATCCCTTGCCCTGCACCTCGACGCGTGGAAAGCGTCGCCTCATGCCCTCCAGCGCCCGCCGCGCGTGCCCGTCGGTCCAGCAGGAGACCAGCGCCAGCCGCGGCCACACCGCGCCCAGGTCGTCCGGCGCGCGGGCCCCGAAGCGGCGGCGGAGTGCGCGGGCGAGATCCGGCCGGGCAGGGAGCGCCCGCTCCAGCTCGCGGCGCAGCTCCGGGGCGAGCGCGGCGGGAAGACG
>JAHWJJ010000052.1 GCA_019348475.1 Gemmatimonadota bacterium
CCCTTCCCCCACGCAGTTTGTGGGGGAAGGGCCGGGGATGGGGGGGCGCCCGCCCACGCACCACCCTCTCCACCACGCGCGATCCCCGCTCTCGCGTCTCCCTTCCCCCACGCAGTTTGTGGGGGAAGGGCCGGGGATGGGGGGCGCCGGCCCTCGCGCGATACCGTCGATGCGCCGATCCACCCCGCCACGGCCCTCGGGCCGCACCCCGCATCTGGAAACGCGCGGCCCTCCGCCGTATCTTCCTTGCGTTCCCGACGTTTCGGTCACCCGCGGCACGGCCTGATGCTCCGCCTTCACGAGTACGCGTACCACCGCCCCGCCACGCTCGACGAAGCCGTGGCGTTTCTGCGCGAGCACCAGGACGCCATGCCCATCGCGGGCGGGACCGACCTGATGCCGAACATGAAGCACCGGCTGTTCACCCCCCGGCACCTGGTGGCGCTCAAGGGCGTCCGCGAGCTGCACGGGGTGTGGCTGACGGACGCGGACGGCGCGCCGGTGGAGGAAGGGTCGGCCGCGGCGGCGCAGGTGGTAATCGGCGCGTGCACCACGCTGACGCAGCTGTCGCGCGACCCGCTGGTTCGCCGCACGCTGCCGTCGCTGGCGGAGGCGGCGGGCAGGGTGGCGGGGCCGCAGATCCGCAACCAGGGGACGATCGGCGGCAACCTGTGCCTGGACACGCGCTGCACCTATTACAACCAGTCGCTGTTCTGGCGGCAGGCGCTGGGCTTCTGCCTGAAGAAGGACGGCGACGTGTGTCACGTCACGCGCACGGGAAAGAAGTGCGTGGCCGCGCACTCGGCCGACACGGTGCCGGCGCTCATCACGCTGGACGCCTCCGTGGACCTGGTGTCGGCGGATGGAACGCGGACGGTGGGGGTGAACGAGTTCTTCGTGGCCGATGGGGAGTGGAACACCATCCGCCGCCGCGACGAGCTGGTGGCGCGCGTGCGCATCCCCATCCCCGACCCGGCGGTGCGCACGGCGTACGTCAAGGTGCGGCAGCGGAATTCGATCGACTTTCCCCTGCTCTCCATCGCCGCGGCGGCGGAGCTGGCGCCGGACGAGACGGTGCGGCGCATCTCGCTGGTGGTGTCGGCGCTGGGCTCGCGGCCGCGCGTGGTGACGGGGCTGGAGAAGATCGCCGCGGGAAACCGGCTGGGGGACGTGGTGGAGGCGGTGGCGCAGCAGGCGTTCAAGCAGTGCCACCCGCTGGAGAACATCATCGTCGATCCCGACTGGCGCCGGGCGATGGTGCCCGTCTACGTGCGCCGCGCGCTGCGGGAGATGGTCCCCGCCCGCGCGCTGGCGGGCTGACCGGCGGACGATCGCCCGGCCCGTCCCGCGGTTGAGCCGCCGGTCGCGCCCCAGCCCCGTGCGGACGAGATGCCGCGGCGCGCCCTGATATCAAATCCTCCGGTCTTCTGTGCAGGCCCTCCAAAAGCATCACGCGGAGGACGCGGAGGAAGGGAGTGAGGACGCGGAGAACGGACGGAGGACTCCGTAAGATAATCAGTCGTCCGACGCTGGCGCCGGCCAAGGGACCTGTTCGTCGACGGATCTTCAGCGCTCCGGCGACGCTGCCGAGCCGGCCAGGATGCCGCCGTCCAGGTGCAGCTCCGAGCCCGTCGTGTACGCCGACTCGTCCGACGCCAGGTAGACGACCGCCGCCGCCACCTCCTCCGCCGTGCCGAAGCGCCGCAGCGGCGTGTCACGGGTCAGCGCGTCCATCCGCGCCTGCCGCTCCGGCCCGTCGCCCAGCATGGGTTCCCACATGGGGGTGAGGATGGCGGCGGGGTGGATGGAGTTGCAGCGGATGCGCAGCCCCTGCTGCGCGCAATACAGCGCGACGCTCTTTGTGTGATTGCGCACCGCCGCCTTGCTGGACGCGTACGCCGCCGCCGCGGCAACGCCCACGATCCCCGACCGCGACGACACGTTGACGATGGAGCCCGCGCCGCGCGGCCGCATGGCGCGGATGCCGTGCTTGCACCCAAGAAACACGCCGTCCAGGTTGGTGCGGTGCACGGCGCGCCAGTCGTCCAGCGACGCGTGCTCCGGGTCGTGCGCCGCGGCGCCCTCCTCCAAGCCCGTCACCCCCGCGTTGTTCACCAGCACGTCAAGCCCGCCCCACCGCGCCAGCGCGTCGTCCACCGCCGCCGCCCAATCCGCCTCGTCGCGCACGTCCAGCCGGCGGTACGCCGCCCCCCCGCCGATCTCCCGCGCAACGGCAGAGCCTTCAGGGTCGCGCACGTCCGTCAGCAGCACCCGCGCCCCCTCCGCCGCCATGGCCCGGGCCGCCGCCGCGCCGATCCCGCGCGCGGCGCCGGTCACCAGCGCCGCCTTTCCGCTCAATCGCATCCTGCCTCCCGCGTGAAGAGACTCCGCCCGCCAGCGGAAGAGTACGAAAGGGCGCATCCACACGGGTATCGGTCAGTTGACCCATGCCGAACGCCAGGCGCACGGACGCCGGGGAGCGGAGGCGGCGCGGAGAATCTGCCCCTCCCGCCGCCGCTCGGGGTCGCCGACGTGAAACCCGCCCGCCCGGCGCGCGTACGGCCTCACGTCCAAACGCCGGAACGGCAACGGATTCGCGCCTCCGCCGGTGGCGGGGGGCGGCGCGCGCGGTTACCTTTCCGGGTCGCCGGACGCCGCCCGCGCCCGGTCCTTCGATGCAGCAGCGAACATGGAACAGACCTACTTTCGGCGCGGCTTTGGCCTTCGCAAGCAGATCGAGCCGCTGATCCGTTCCGAGTACCACAGCGCGCTGGTGGAGCGAATTCGCGCGCGCGGCCACCAGGAGACCTGGGGGCAGGGGGACGCGCGCGTCACCGTGCGCCTGGCCGAGGAGTTCGGGTTCTGCTACGGCGTGGATCGCGCCGTGGAGTACGCGTACGAAACGCGCACCCAGTTTCCCGGGCGGCGCATCTTTCTGCTGGGCGAGATCATCCACAACCCGCACGTGAACCGCCGCCTGACCCAGATGGGGGTCGTGTTCCTGCAGCCGGACGGGCACGGGCGGTTCGACTTTGGCGGCATCGACCCCGAAGACGTGGTGATCCTTCCCGCCTTCGGCGCCACCGTGGACGACTTTCGCCGGCTGCAGGCCATCGGCTGCATCCTGGTCGACACCACCTGCGGCAGCGTGCTGAACGTGTGGAAGCGGGTGGAGCAGTACGCGCGCGACGGGTACACCGCCCTCATCCACGGCAAGCACCACCACGAGGAGACGCGCGCCACGGCCAGCCAGGCGCTCAAGTATCCCGAGGGCCGCTTCCTGATCGTGCGCGACATGGACGACGCGCGGCGGGTGATGGACTACCTGGAGCAGAAGCCGGGCGCCATGACGCGCCAGGCGTTCCTGGCGCACTTCGCGGAAAAGATGTCGGCCGGCTTCGATCCCGACCTGCACCTGCGCAAGATCGGCGTCGCCAACCAGACCACCATGCTCTCCGGCGATTCGCTGGCGATCGCGGCGGAGGTGGGCAAGTCACTGGAGCGGCGCCATGCCGGTGAGCCGGACTTCGACCTGGCCAGCCACTTCCGCTCGTTCGACACCATCTGCTCCGCCACGCAGGAGCGGCAGGACGCGGTGGAAAAGCTGGTGGCGGGGCCGGAGGGCGCGCCCGACGTGATGGTGGTGATCGGGGGATACAACTCGTCCAACACCAACCACCTGGCCGTGCTCTGCGCGCGCCACGCCGTCACCTATCACGTGGCCGACGCGTCGTGCATCGACCCGGAGCGCGGCACCATCCGCTTCAAGCCCGCCGGCACCGCGCTGGACGCGCCCGAGGTGGAGGCCGAGGACTGGCTCCCCCCGGGCCCCCTGGTGGTGGGGCTGACCGCCGGCGCCTCCACGCCCAACGTAAAGATCGGTGAAGCGGTGGAGCGCCTGCTGGGCGTTCGGGGCCTGCAAGTGGAAGACGAGCAGGCGGCTACGGTGTAAACGTTTCCACCGTGGCGTGAGATGAGCGTGGCTAGGCGCCGGCGAAAGCGGCTTCTACGGCGGTGGGGGCGAACTCCGGGTACAGCTCCAGAAAGATTTCGAAGAGCTCGGGATCGAACGATCCCGCGTCGTCCTGCATGATGTCCAGCGCCTGCTCGGGGGTGAGCGGGGCGCGGTAGCTGCGGGCCGTGGTCAGCGCGTCGAACACGTCGGCGATCCGCATGATGCGGGCGGAGCGCGGGATCCCTTCGCCGGCCAGGCCGTCGGGGTAGCCGCGGCCGTCCCACCGCTCGTGGTGGCTGCGCACCATGGGGCGGATGTCCCAGGGAAACTCCACCGGCGCCAGCATCTCGTCGCCGATCACCGTGTGGCGCTCCATGATGGCGCGCTCCTCGTCCGTAAGGCGGCCCGGCTTGTTCAGGATCTCCTCCGGCACCTCCGTCTTTCCCACGTCGTGCAGAAAGGCGCCCATGCGGAACCAGACCAGGTCCCGCTCGGTGAGCCCCGCCCGCTCGGCGATGCGGCAGGCGTAGTCGGCCACGCGGGCGCAGTGGCCCAGGGTGTAGTGGTCCTTGGCCTCGATGCTCTCGCCCCAGAAGCGCACCAGCGAAAGAAACTCCACCTCCAGCTCGGCCACCCGCTCGTCGATGTCGGCCAGGTCCGACCGCGCCTGCAGGCTGGTGAACAGCGTGTGCGATCGATTCAGCGCCTCCAGCGCCTGGCGGTTGCGCCCCTGCAGCCGCAGCACCCGCGCCATCTCGCGCTGCGCCTCGGCCTCCAGCAGCGGCTCCTCGCGCGAGGCGATCTCGATGGACTGCCGCAGGTGGATCTCGGCGAGGTGCAGCTTTCCGCCCTCCCGGTAGATGATGCCGTAGAACTTGAGCGCCTCGGCCTTGCGCAGGGCGTGGTTTACGCGGCTGAAGATTTCGAAGCCCTCGTCGCAACTCTGCCGCGCGCGTTCCAGCTCTCCGCGAGCCAGGAACAGTTCGACCATGTTGACGTGGATGACGCCCGATTGGACGATGTCGCCCAGCTTGTCCGAAAGCGCCAGCGCCTGCTCGAAGTAGTCGCCGGCGATCTCCAGGCGCCCCTGGTCCACGTGCAGCATCCCCAGGTTGTTGAGCACGGAAACCTGGCCTCCGACGGCTCCGGCGGCCTGCAAGTGCGCCAGCCCGGCGCGGTACAGATCGGCGGCTTTCTGCAGCTCGCCGCGAATGTTGGCGATGATGCCCAGGTTCTGCACCGCCGCCCCGAGCAGCCACGGGTCGCCCACCCGCTCGGCGCGTGCGTGTGCCGCGCCGAAAAAGGCTTCGGCGCGGTCCAGGTCACCGCGGCCCTGGGCCAGCTGCCCCAGGCCGTTCAGGGCGCGGCTGGCCACGTGGTCACTGCCATGCAGCTCCCCAAGCTCCAGCGCCAGGTCGAGCAGTTCCGAAGCAAGCTCGTGCTGCCCGGCGTGGCGGCAGCAGTGCCCCAGGCGCACCACGGCGTCGAGCACGCCGGCGGCGTCGCGGGCAGCCGCGTGCGCCCGGTATACGGAATGGTAGGTTTCCGCGGCCGCGCTCCAGTCGCCGGCTCGCTCCTGTTCGGCTGCTCGCTCCAGCAGCGGGTGTGGCGCAGAGTTCAACACGTCGGCTGTGCTGGCGATAACGAAGCGAAGGGTCCCTGCGCACCGCGCAGGGACCCTTCGTGCGGGTGCGGCGTTGGAGCGTGTGCGATGCCCGCTCAGCCCCCGACGGAGAGGTAGCCCGACTGAACCGTGACCTCATCGTTGCCGGGCGGCGTTCCGCGGGTGGTGTCGGCGGCGGCCGGGGTGGACGAACGGTTCGCGCCGATCACGGCGCGCTCCGCCGTGGCGGCCTCGGGGGCCGTGGCGGAGCTGCCGCAGCCGCCGGTGGTGATCAGGATGCCGAAGCAGGCCAGGGCGGAAAACATACGGATACGGGACATGGGGGCCTCCAGAGAGGGAAAAAGAGCAGAAAACGTATGTATGCGACCGTGTGTTCACGCTGGGAATGTGACACACAATACGTTGCAGAGGGCTCCCTGTCAACCTTTAGGGGGCGCTCCTAACAAGACCTGGCGCTTGGGGCCCGCCGAGATGCCCGTCCGTCATCCCTCACGCCGTATCCGCGCGCACCCCGCCACGGCACCCGCGAAAGCTAGGGATCAGTGGTGTTCCGGCGCGTCGCGCGGGATCACCCGGAATACGTGGTTGTACGTGGCCCCCAGCGCACCCAGCCCCGCCAGCAGAAGAAAGAAAGTGGTGACGGAGTACGCCACCGCGGCGCCGCTGCGGTCCACGCGCGCCCACGAGGCGGCCGCCGTGCCGGCCACCACGGCCAGCAGCAGCAGGACGACGCCGGCGCCGAAGCCCATCGCCATCCCCACCGCCTTTTCGGCGCTGTCGCTGATCTCGGGGATCTTGATCGCCGAGGGCCCGCGGCGACGCGGGTTGGCCTCGCTCCACTTCTCGTAGCGGGCTTCGACGGTGCCGAAGGTGTCGTCGGCCGGGTCCCTGCGGCTCATGCGCCCCCCTGGTGGCTCAGCGCGTACACGTAGGCGGCGATGGCGGCCACCTGCTGGTCGTCGAAGCTGCCGCCGCCCTTCGGCGGCATGATCCCCGGGAACTGCTTGGGATCTGCCACGCCGTTGTTGATGATGGCGACGATCTCGGGGTACTGCCCCGTAATGTTGATCCACTGCCCGTCGTTCAGCGCGGGCCCCGCCTGACTGCCGGTACCGCCCTGGCCGTGGCACGCGGAGCAGACGGTGCCGAACTGGTCCTGCCCCTCGTCCACCATGGCCTGCGTGACGCCCTGCGGCAGGTTGGTGGCCACGATGCGCGCGGCGGCGGCGCCCACGGTGGTGCCGGGGGTCACGGCCGGCGGGTCGGGGTGGGCGGCCCGGGGAACCTCCGGGTCGTCGCGGTACGCGATGCGGGCGTACCCGCCCTCCGCTCCGGGCTCGCACCCGGCCAGCAGCGCCGCCGCCGGAAGCAGGCAGGCGGCGCCGCGCACGCGCCGCCGAAACACGTCAGCCTTCACGAATCGTTCTCCTGATGTCTGCAACGCGCGGCACGGGTTCCGCCCGGCGCCGGCCGGTAAAAGAAGCGCCCCGCCTCACGCGCGCAAGGGGCGGGGTGGAGGAGTGCGTGAGTGCGTGAGTGCGTGAGTGCGAAAGTGCGAAAGTGCGAAAGTGCGAAAGTGCGAAAGTGCGGGGGCCGGCGTCCGTCCGCGTGAGACCCCTGCTCCACACCACCCCTCCCCCGGGGTGGGGGGAGGGGTCGCCAGCCGTCGCGAGGAACGAGCGAAAGGCTTGGCGGGGGAGAGGGCCCGCTTCGCCGCCCGAACCGGTTGCCCCTCCCCATTGAGCCGCGGCGGGGGTCAGTCGGCGTCGCGCTCGGCGGCGGCGGCGCGGGCTGCGCGCTTCAGCCGCTCCACCATGGCCGTGAGACCGGCCTCGCGCGCGGAAAGGCCGATCTTGCCCATCACCTGGCGCACGAAGTCGGGGGGAATGGCCAGCACCGTCTCCGGCGGCTGGCCGTTCACCGCGTCGAAGATCATGGCCAGCAGCGCGCGGATGGCGGCGCTTTCACGCGGAACCTCGGCGTGGTAGTACATCTTTCCATCCACCACCTCGGGAAAGATGGCTACCGGCGTCTGGCACTCGTGCACGCGGTACTGCTCCAGGTCCACCCCCTGCAGGTGATCGGGGAGGGGGGGGAGCTTGTTGGCGTACTGCACCAGCGCCTGCCGCGTCATGTCCGGCGTCAGCGTGGCGAAGCGCCGCAGGATGCGGTCGATCGAGGGGGGAATTTGCTGCGGGGCCGCCTGCGCGTCGCTCATACCCGGTGTGCTGATCGTGGGAAGGGATGAAACCGGTCCTGTCTCACGGGGCGCGACAGCGCCCGCAGAGTCCATACCGTCCCGCGCGCCGCGGGCCGGGAGAAAGGCGGGCCGGAGCGCATCGGCCCCGGCCCGCCCTGGTTCCCATCCACCGGCCCATGGGTCACCACGCCCGGCGTGGTGGACGCATCACTCCATCACTCCATCACCCGCTCGCCTTCGGCCCCGCGTCGCGCACGGAGTCCGGCACGCGGTCCGCAAAGCGCTCGAAGTTCCTGCAGAAGGCCTCCGCCAGCTCGCGCGCCCGCGCATCGTACGCGTCGCGGTCGCTCCACGTGTCGCGCGGGTTCAGCACCTCGGACGGCACGCCGGGAACGCGGGTGGGGATCTGCAGGCCGAAGAAGGGCGCCGTCGCCGTCTCCACCTCATCCAGCTCGCCCGACAGCGCGGCGCGCACCATGGCGCGCGTGTAGGCCAGCTTCATCCGGCTTCCCTCGCCGTACGGGCCGCCCGTCCACCCGGTGTTCACCAGCCACACGCGCGAGCCGTGCTCGCGCAGCTTTTCGCCCAGCATCTCCGCGTACACGCCGGGGTGCAGGGGGATGAACACGGCGCCGAAGCAGGCGCTGAAGGTGGGCTGCGGCTCCTTTACCCCCCGCTCCGTCCCGGCCACCTTGGCGGTGTAGCCGGAAAGGAAGTAGAACATCGCCTGCTCGGGCGTCAGCCGCGCGATGGGGGGCAGCACCCCGTAGGCGTCGGCCGTCAGGAACACCACGTTGCGCGGATGGCTGCCCCGCGCCTCCGGGACGTGGTTGGGGATGTAGTGCAGCGGGTACGAGACGCGGGTGTTCTCGGTGATGGACTGGTCGGCGAAGTCCACCCGGCGCTCCTCGTCGAGCACGCAGTTCTCCAGCACCGTGCCGAACATGCGCGTGGTGGCGTAGATCTCCGGCTCGCCCTCGGGGGAAAGGTTGATGGCCTTGGCGTAGCAGCCCCCCTCGTAGTTGAAGATCCCCTCGTCGCTCCACCCATGCTCGTCGTCGCCGATCAGCGCGCGGTCGGGGTCGGCCGACAGCGTGGTCTTTCCCGTGCCCGAGAGCCCGAAGAACAGCGCCGTGTCGCCCTGGGGCCCCACGTTGGCGGAGCAGTGCATGGACAGCACGCCCTGCTTGGGAAGGAGGTAGTTCAGCAGGCCGAACACGGACTTCTTGATCTCGCCCGCGTAGCGCGTGCCGCCGATGAGCACTTCCTTCCTGCCGAAGTGGATCAGGATGAAGGTGCTGGTGCGGGTGCCGTGCCGCTCGGGGTCGGCCTGGTACTCGGGGGCGTGCAGAATGGTGAAGCCCGGCACGAACTCGTCCAGCTCGCTGGCGGACGGGCGGCGGAACATGTTGTACGCGAACAGGTTGTGCCACGCGTTGGGCGTGATCACCCGCACGCCCAGGCGGTAGCGCGGGTCCGCGCCGGCCCACATGTCGCGCACGTACAGGTTCTGCCCCTCCAGGTGCACCATCACGTCTTCGCGCAGGCGGTCGTAGTTGTCCGCCTGGAAGGGGATGTTCACCTTTCCCCAGTCGATGTCGTTCTCCGACGACGGCTCCCGCACCACGAAGCGGTCCTGCGGCGAGCGCCCGGTGTGCGGCCTGGTGACGGCGTTGAACGGCCCCCCGTCCACCAGGCTCCCCTCGCCGCGGCGGATGGCGTGCTCCACCAGCTCCACCGGACCCAGGTTCCAGAAGACGGTGCCCGGGTTGCGGATGCCGTGGTTCTCCAGCCCGTAGCGGCTTTCACGCCCAAAGGTGGGCGCCTGGGCCTCGGCGTTCAACGTGGTAGCCATCGGTGCAATCAAATCGGTGCGGGTCGTGCGGCCCCGCCTTGCCGAACTCACAGGCGGCGGAGCAGAAACGGCAACTCTAGCACCGGGCGCCCCCCGCGGCAAGGTGAAGCGCACCGCCCCGCGCGGCTTTCCGGGTGCCGGGCCGGCACACGGCCGCGTCCACGGGGGGAAGCCTCGCCCCGCGCGAGCAGGTGAAGCCCGTTCGGCGAGCGCAAGCCAGCCGAGACGGGGCTTACCACATTTGCAGCCGCGGCTTAGCCGCCCCAGCGCGGCGCGTGTGCCTCCCGCGCTTCGCCCCCGCTTCCGTCCCGCCCATCTTCCTCTCCGATCAGGGCTCCGGCATCCCCAGGGAAAGCCGGAGGCCGGCATAGACGGTGCGGCCGGGGCCCGGCTCGTAGTACCGCCGCCCGAACGCGTTCACCACCACGGAGGTGTTGTACGCGCGGTCCATCAGGTTCATCACCCCGCCGAACGGAGACAGGGCCATGCGGCCGATGCGCGCGCCCGCCCATCCGCCGCGCACGTCCAGCAGCGTGTACGCGGGCGAGCGAAAGCGGCCCTCCGCGTCGGCGTCGGCCACGGGCGTGCTGGAGACGTGGCGCAGGTCCACGCCCGCGAACGGTCCCCGCGGCGGCGCGGCCAGCAGCGCCACCTCCAGCCGGTGCGGCGCAACGCCGGGAACCGGGTTTCCCGCGCGGTCGTCCCCGTTCACCACGTAACGCCCGAAGCGCGCCTCGGTCCAGGTGTACGCCGCCCGCGCCGACCACCCGGGGCACGGCGCAACGAGGGCGCTGGCCTCCACTCCGCGGTGCCGCGCCTGGCCCGCGTTGCGAAAGAACACGCGCCCCGGCGCGCCGGCCACTTCAAAGGGGATCAGCGCGTCCTTTACGCGGGCCCCGTAGGCGGCGCCCTCCAGCCACAGCCACGGCGCCGGGCGCGCCCTGGCCCCCACCTCGGCCGAGACGGTGCGCTGCGGCTGCAGCTCGGGGTTGAAGCCGCCCGCGCCCGTCGGGCGGTTGGCCAGCTCCGTGGTGGTGGGGGTTTCGAACGCCGTCGCCACGTTGGCGTAGAGCGACACGGCCGGCGCGGCGGCGAACGACACGCCCAGCGCGGGGCTCACCCGCTGCATGGTCCGGGCGCCGGAGTCGTCGGGGTTGCTCTCCGAGACCAGCCGGTCGCGGACGGAAAAGCGGAACCGGTCGTAGCGCAGGGCGCCCCGCACCTCCAGCCGCCCGATCAGCTCCGCCGCCGCCTGCGCGAAGGCGGACGACGACGCCACCCGCTCGCGCTGGTCCAGCGTCCGCGCCCCGCGCTCCCCCGCCTGGTTGGCGAAGTTCAGCCGGTCGTCGTGCTGGGCCTCCGCCTCGGCGCCCGCGAGCCAGCGCAGCGGCCCCGCGTCCGCCGACCACGTGGCGCGCACCCCGCCCACCCGCCGGTCCAGGTCGATGATGGTGTTGGGGATGGGGTTGTCGATCGAGCGCGCCAGCGCGTACGCCGCCACCTCCAGCGCGCCGGGTCCGGCCTGGTGCCGCCACCAGAGCCCCAGCTGCCCCTGCCGCCCCTCTTCGCCCGTGCGCTGCTCCACGTTGCGCGAGAACGCCGCGCCCCGGTCCACCCGCAGCAGCGAGTCGGAAAGGGAGCCGGGGTTCAGCGCGTCGTACCGCACCGCGGTGAACGACAGCCGCACCTGGTCCGCGCCGCGCGCAAAGGCCACCGTACCGCCCGCGTTCAGGTTCTCGGCCGACGCGTGGCGGCGGTAGCCGTCGTACGACAGGCGCGACACGTAGGCGCGGTACGCGGCCGCACCGGCGCGTCCCCCCGCGCTGGTCTCCATCCGCAGCAGTCCGTGGCTCCCCGCCAGCACGCGGTGCTCCGACGCCAGCGGCACCTGAGGGGCGGGCGCGGTGGAGAAGCGGATCACCCCGCCCGACGCGTTGCCGTACAGCGCCGAGGCGGGCCCGCGGATCACCTCCACCCGCCCCAGCGCGGCGGGGTCCACGTGGTTCAGCGTGGTCTGCCCGTCCGGGAGCGTGGCGGGGATCCCGTCCACCAGCACCCGCACGCCGCGCACGCCGAACTGCGCCCGCGCGCCCAGGCCGCGCACCGAGATCCGTTCGCCCAGGGCGTAGTTGAAGCGGTTGTCCACCTGCACGCCGGGGATCGCCCCCAGCGCGTCCGTGAGCGCCAGCGCCGGCCGCGCTCGCCGGATCTCCGCCTCCTGGACCACGGCAACGGAAAACGGGGCCCGCAGGGCCGGCCCCGGCGTGCCGAGCACCTGGACGGTGAGCGTGTCCAGGGGGACGATGCGGACGGTGTCCTGCGCCGGCAGCGCCGCGGGCGACGCCCCGAAAAGGGCGAGCACGACTGCCGCGCGTGTGTTGCGCAAAGTCATCGATGCGTGATGAGGTGTGGCGAAACGGAACCCGTCCCGCAGCCCCGCAATTCCTCTGCCCCTTCCCCTTCAGGCTCGAGTCGCATCACGGAAGGGCAGGATCGAAGTGCCCAGTGCCCAGTGGTCGCCCCTCTCCCGCGCGTCGGCGGGAGAGGGGCCGGGGGGCGAGAGATCCGCGGGGAGCGGAACGCCGTTGCCGTTGACGCAGTTGAAGCGCCGCCAAACGTTTGTCAAGGTTGTTGTCTCATCCTGCGCGACAGGCAAACGTATGCGCAGGCCGCCACGGGCTAAAGCCCAAGGCTGGAAATGCCATAAGCCCCGCCTTGGGCTCGCGGAGCTCGCCCGGCGGGGCTTCACCTGCTCGGGCGGGCCAAGGCCCTGCGCGCGTGGTGAGGGGGGGTGGTGCAGACATGGACCCCGCGGAAACGCCGCGCAAAGGTGCGCGACGTTTATACCCTCTCCCGCTTGCGGGAGAGGGTGCGACCTAAGGGAGCGGGTGACGGTCCCCGCGCACGCAGCCCGATCCACTTTCTCACTCCCGCACCCACGCACTAACGCACTCACGCACTCACGCACTCACGCACTCCCCTCACTCCATCTCCACCTGCCGCACCTCCAGGATCTCCGGTTTGCCGGCCAGCAGGTCGATCACGTGCTGGGGAATGCGGCTGTCGACGGAGACGGCGGCCAGCGCTTCGCCGCCCACCTGCAGCCGCGCCTGGTGGTACTCGGCGATGTTCACGCCGGCCTCGCCCAGCAGGGTGCCCACGCGGCCGATGACGCCGGGGACGTCGCGGTTGCGCAGCACCAGCATCACCCCGCGGGGCGCCACGTCCACCCGAAAGGGGCCGATGCGGATGATGCGCCCGTGCGTCTCGCCCAGCACCGCGCCCCCCACCCGGATGCTGCGCTCGCCGCCCTCCAGCCGCAGCTCGATCTCCTCGCCCAGCTCGCCGCGGCCGTCCACGTGCGTGGAGGCGGTCTCGATCCCCCGCTCCGCCGCCACGTGCTGCGCGTTCACCAGGTTGATGGCGCGGCGGTCCACCACGTCGCGCATGGCGCCCTGCAGGGCCGCCAGCAGCAGCGGCCGCGGCGCCTCTGGGCGGGCGCCGGTGTAGCGCACCTCCAGCGAGGTGAGCGCGCCCGGCACCAGCGCGCGTCCAAGGCGGCCCAGCCGGTCGGCCAGCGCCAGCAGGGGCCGCAGCTCGCGCATTCCCGCGCCGCCCACGCTGGTGGCGTTCATGGCGGCGCTAAGGTCGCCGGTCACCAGGGCGTCGCGCACGGCCTCGCACGCCTCGATCGCCACGTTGCGCTGCGCGTCGCGCGTGCTGGCGCCCAGGTGCGGCGTAAGCACCAGGTTCGGCACGCCGCGCAGCGGGTCGTCGGCCGGGAGCGGCTCGCGGTCGAACACGTCCAGCGCGGCGCCCGCGATGCGCCCGGCCCGAAGCGCCTCCGCCAGCGCGTCCTCGGCCACCACGCCGCCGCGCGCCAGGTTCAGCACGTACGCATGGCGCGGCAGCCGCGCCAGCTCGGCGGCCCCGATCATCCCCCGCGTCTGCGTGTTCAGCGGCACGTGCACCGTCAGCACGTCGCCGCGGTCCAGCGCGTCGGGGAGCCGCTCCACGCGCTCGATCCCCAGCTCCTCGAAGCGCGGCGGGCCCACGAAGGGATCGTAGCCGATGACGTGCATCCCGAACGCCCGCGCCCGGCGCGCCATCTCGCTGCCGATGCGCCCCACGCCGACGATGGCCATCGTCTTTCCCCGCAGTTCCACCCCGCCCAGCCTGGACCGGTCCCAGCGGCCGGAGTGCATGGACTCCCACGCCTGCGGCAGATTGCGGACGAGCCCGATCAGGACGCCGAACGCCAGCTCCGCCACCGACACGGTGTTGCCGCCCGGTGCGTTGATTACGGCGATCCCCAGCTGGGTGGCCATGGGAAGGTCGACGTTGTCCACGCCCACCCCGGCGCGGCCGACGACCTTGAGGCGCTCGCCCCGCTGAAGCAGCTCGCGGCTCACGCGCGTGGCGCTGCGGCCGATGAACGCGTCGTATTCGCCGATCTCCTCCAGCACCTCCGCGGCTGGGCGCGTGGGCTTTTCCACCACCTCGATCATGGGGTGGGCGCGCAGGATGGCGACGCCCTCCGGGTCGATCTCGTCCGTCACCAGGACGCGGAACCGGTCCGTCATCCCAGCACCTCCGCCAGCGCCG
>JAHWJJ010000387.1 GCA_019348475.1 Gemmatimonadota bacterium
TGAAGGGTGCGCCCGTCGTCCGGCGGGCGCGTTCCGCCGGGGCAGGCTGGTTGCCGGGAACGCTGAAACTGGTTAGATTCACCGTTTCCCTGACCGCCCGTGCGCATGCAATCCGCGGGGATGGTCTGACGGAGCCGTACTCAAGCCCAGCCCAAGGTGGTGCATAGATGAAGGCCGACATCCATCCCAACTATCAGCCCGCGACGGTGCACTGCGCCTGCGGCAACACGTTCCAGACGCGCACCACGTCGGGCGACATCAACGTGGAAGTCTGCAGCAACTGCCACCCGTACTTCACCGGCAAGCAGAAGCTGATGGACACCGCGGGGCGCGTGGAGCGGTTCCGGCAGCGGTACGCCACCGCCAAGTAACGCGAGGGAAGGAGCCGGGGCCACGACCCCGGCTCTTTCTCTATCCAGGCCGGAACGGCAGGGAATGGCGAACAGCGAATAGCCTGCAGGGCCAACCGGCCCCGTGCGGGCTGTTGTCCTACGTGCTACTTTCGCACTCTCTCACCTTCGCGCACTTTCGCACCTCCCTTCATGCACGACCGCATCGCCGAGAGCCGGGCCCGCTACGAGGACCTGTCCGTCCAGCTCGCCGACCCCAGCATCCACACGGATCCGCGGCGCATGCGCGAGCTTTCGCGCGAGCACGCGCGGCTGGCGCAGATCGTGGAAGCGGCGGCCCGCCTGGACCGCGCGCGCAACGAACTGCAGGGTGCACAGGAGATGCTGGCCGAGGGCGCCGCCGACGTGGAACTGGCGGCCATGGCCCGCGACGAGGCGCAGCGGCTGACGGCGGAGGTGGAGCAGCTGGAGGACGACCTGAAGCTGCTGCTGATTCCCCCCGACCCGCTGGACGACCGCGACGCCGTCGTCGAGGTGCGCGCCGGCACCGGCGGCGACGAGGCCGCCCTGTTCGCGGGCGACCTGTTCCGCATGTACCAGCGCTTCGCCGACCGGCGCGGGTGGAAGGTGGAGGTGGTCAGCGCGTCCGAGGGGACGGCGGGCGGCTACAAGGAGGCCGTCTTCGTGGTGCGCGGCGCCAACGCGTACGGCGAGCTGCGCTACGAGAGCGGGGTGCACCGGGTGCAGCGCGTCCCCGCGACGGAGACGCAGGGGCGCATCCACACCTCCGCCGCCACGGTCGCCGTGCTCCCCGAGGCGGAGGAGGTGGACGTGCAGATCAACCCCAACGAGCTGAAGATCGACGTCTACCGCAGCTCCGGCCCGGGCGGGCAGTCGGTGAACACGACGGACTCCGCCGTGCGCATCACGCACCTGCCGACGGGGCTGGTCGTGACCTGCCAGGACGAGAAGTCGCAGCACAAGAACAAGGACAAGGCGATGGGCGTGCTGCGCTCGCGCCTGCTGGACGCGCGCATCGCCGAGCAGGAGGCGGAGCGCGCGCGCGACCGCAAGGCGCAGGTGGGCACCGGCGACCGCTCGGCCAAGATCCGCACGTACAACTTTCCCCAGAGCCGCGTGACGGACCACCGCATCGGCTACACGACGCACGGAATGCAGCAGGTGCTGGACGGCGGCCTGGACGAGGTGATCGAGCGGCTGAAGCTCGCCAGCCAGGCCGAGCGGGCGGCGTAGCCCGGCGCGCCCTCCCCCGGCGGCGCCTGAGAGCGCGCCACCCCCTCCCGCAAACTGCGCGGGAGGGGGGATACACGGCACCGGCCTCGTGGCCCGGACAGAGTTTCCGCAGCGGATCGAGTTTTCCCCCTCTCCCGCCGCGTCCCAGGAGAGGGGGCCGGGGGTGAGGGCCGGGCTCGGGCCCCCGCGGACCCAGTTCGAGCTTCGCCAGCTCCCGCTATTCCCTGTTCCCTGTTCCCTGTCTGTGTCCACCCGGCGCTGGACCGTCGTCGAAATGATCCGCTGGACGGCGGACTACCTGGCGCCGCGCGGCGTGCACAACGCCCGGCTCAACGCGGAGCTGCTGCTGGCCGGCGTGCTGGGCCTGAAGCGCCTGGACCTGTACCTTCAGTTCGACCGCCCCCTTTCCCCCGAAGAGCTGGCCGAGTACAGGGAACGGCTCCGCAGGCGTGCGCGTCGCGAACCGTTGCAGTACATTGACGGAACGGCCGCCTTCCGTGACCTTGTGCTGCGGGTGGACCGGCGGGTGCTCATTCCGCGCCCGGAGACGGAAGGGCTGGTGCAGGAAGTTCTGGACTGGACGCGCGGCCGCCACGATCTTTGCGCGGTGGACGTGGGCACCGGCTCCGGCGCCATCGCGCTGGCGCTGGCGACGGAGGGGCCGTTCGCGCGCGTGGTGGCGACGGACGCGCAGCCGGACGCGCTGACCGCCGCGCGGGAGAACCACGCGCTGGCCGCGCCGGGTGCGCCGGTGGAGTTCCGCCTGGGCGACCTGCTGGCCCCGGTGCGCGGCGAGCGGTTCGACGTGGTGGTCTCCAATCCGCCGTACGTGGGTGACGAAGAAGAAGCCGCGCTGGATCCCGAGGTGCGCGACTGGGAGCCCCGCACCGCCCTGTTCGCGGGGACCGGCGGGCTGGACGTCATCCGCCGCCTGGTGCCGCAGGCCGCGGAGGCGCTGCGCCCCGGCGGGCTGCTGGCGATGGAGATCGGCGCCGCGCAGGGCCGGGCCGTCGCGGGGGTGATCCAGGAGACGGAGGCGTTCGGCGCGCCGCGGGTGCGGCCGGACCTGGCGGGGCGCGACCGCTTCGTGCTCGCCGAACGACTTTAGAACCGGAGCGGGGGATACGGATGGAGCAGATCTGGGAACGGGCGCGCGAGGTGGGCCGGCAGATCGCGCAGAGCAGCGAATACCAGGCGTTCAAGCGCGCCAGCCAGGGGCTCAGCGACGACCGCGAGGCCGTCACCCGGCTGAACCGGCTGCAGGCGCTGGAAGAAAGCTTCACGCAGCTGATGCAGCAGGGGCAGGAGCCGCCGGAAGACGAGCAGCAGGAGTACGAGCGGCTGGTCGGCGAGGTGCAGGTGATGCCCGGCTACCAGGCGCTGGCCGCCGCGCAAAGCAACTTCGACCGGCTGATGCTGCGGGTGAACGAGGAGATCGCGAAGGGGATCGAGGCCGGGGAGCAGAGCCGCATCATCCTGGCCCCCTGACGCAGGTCCCATGTTCAGGCTGCCCAGCGACTTTCGCGAGCAGGGAACGCGGCTCCTCACCCCGGTGCTGGACGTGTTCGTCCGCAGCGGGGTGTCGCCCAACGCCGTCACCACGTTCGGTTTCCTGGTGACGGTGTCGGCGGGGGTGGCGTTCTTCTACGGCAACCTGCAGATCGGCGGGGCGCTGGTGCTGCTGGGCGGTTTTTTCGACGTGGTGGACGGGTACGTGGCCCGGCAGACGGAGCGGGTCACGCGCTTTGGATCGTTCTACGACAGCACGCTGGACCGCATCAGCGAAGTGGTGGTCTTTCTGGGCGTGTTCAGCCTGTACAACGGCAACGAGCCCAACATCGGCGAGCCGTGGATGGTGTACGTGGTGGCGCTGGCGATGGCGGGGTCGCTGCTGGTGTCGTACACCCGCGCGCGCGCCGAGGGGATGGGGATCGAATGCCGGGTGGGGCTCATGCAGCGCGCCGAGCGGGTGCTGCTGCTGGGGATGGCGACGCTGTTCTTCGGGTCGTGGCGTGAGGGGCTGGTTCTGACCTGGGTCATGCTGCTGATGGCCGTGCTCACCAACCTGACGCTGCTGTACCGGATCCACTGGGTTTACCGACACACGCACACGCCGGCGGCCCCCGCCCCCGCGGGGCCCGCGCGCCGTTCGGCCAGAACACCAGCAAAAAGGTAAGGCGCACCGTGCGCAGCGACAGTTACGTGCCGCGTCCCGCCGAGGGGCGCCTGGGCATTCTGCTCCCGGGGCTGGGGGCCGTGTCCACCACCTTCATCGCCGGCGTGGAGCTGGTGCGGCGGGGGATGGGCCGCCCCATCGGCAGCCTTACGCAGATGGGGACCATCCGCCTGGGCAAGCGCACCGACAACCGGGTGCCGGCCATCAAGGACTTCGTGCCGCTGGCGGGGCTGGACGACCTGGTGTTCGGCGCCTGGGACCCGTTCCCCGCCAGCGCGTACGAGAGCGCCCTGGTGTGCGGCGTGCTGGACCGCCACGCGCACGTGGAACCGATCGCCGACTTCCTGATGGGCATAGAGCCCATGCAGGCGGTGTTCGACCAGACGTACGTCAAGCGTCTGGAGGGCCTGCACATCAAGCCCGGCACCAGCAGGCGCCAGTGGGCCGAGTCGCTGCGCGACGACATCCGCGCCTTCCGGGCCCGCAACCGCTGCGACCGGCTGGTGATGATCTGGTGCGGATCCACCGAGGTGTACATCCGCCCCGGCGCCGTGCACCAGACGCTGGCGGCGTTCGAGCGCGCCATCGACCAGGACCACCCCGAGATCACGCCGTCGATGCTGTACGCATACGCGGCGCTCATGGAGGGCGTGCCCTACGCCAACGGCGCGCCCAACCTGTCGGTGGACGTGCCCGCCCTGCAGGAGCTGGCGGACCAGCAGGGCGTACCCATCGCCGGCAAGGACTTCAAGACCGGGCAGACGCTGATGAAGACCATCATCGCGCCCGGCCTGAAGGCGCGCATGCTGGGGCTGGACGGGTGGTTTTCCACCAACATCCTGGGGAACCGCGACG
>JAHWJJ010000388.1 GCA_019348475.1 Gemmatimonadota bacterium
CAGCCGCACGCGCGCTTATCCTTTGCCGTCAACCGGGCCACGCTGTTCGGCGGCGCGGAGGAGGTGACGGCGGACAAGGTGCTGCGGATGCTGGTGGGCGTGATCCGCGGCAGCACCTTCGAGAACCAGGTGCTTTCGTTCGAGGGGCGCTGGCGGCTCCCCACCGACGCGCTGCTCCCCGCGACGGTCTACCTGGAGTGGGGGGCGGACGACGGGGCGGGCGCGCTGGACGAGATGCCGGCGCAGGTGGCCGGGGTGCTGTTCCCCGCGCTTCCCGGGGTGCCGGAGGTGGCGGCCGGCGCGGAGTACGTGCGGATCGCCGACGCGTGCTGCGGCCACGGGCCCTGGTACTTCAACTTCACCTTTCCCGGCAACTGGGCGCGCGGGTCGTATCCGCTGGGCCACCCGCTGGGCGGCGAGGGGTGGGAGGCCGCGGGGTTCGCACGTGCGGAGCTGCTGGACGCGCGGCTGCGCCTGGATGCGCGCGGGTTCGTGCGCGACCGCTCGGATTCCAGCTACGAGACCTTCCGCGCCGGGAACCTGTACTCGCCCACCCGGACGGGGCGCAGCACGGGGGTGCAGGGCGGGGCCTCGTACCGGCTGCGGCCCTACCTGGAGCTGCGGGCGCGCGGCCGCGCCGAGGTGGGGGACGCGTGGAGCGAAACGGCGCTGGACGCGCAGCTCGCCGTCTTTTTCTGAGACGATCGCCGCCGGCCCTCCGGCGGCTGGAGATAGAGAGAGCGATGCCCCGGTTTCCGGCCTTCCGCGCGCGCCGGCTGCGCCGCTCGGAGCCCATGCGCGCCCTGGTCCGCGAGACCGAGGTGCGCCCGCAGGACCTGATCCTGCCGCTGTTCGTGGTGGAGGGGGAAGGCGTTCGACGCCCCGTCGCGTCGATGGCGGGGGTCGAGCAGACCTCCGCGGACGAGCTGGTGCGCGACGCGGAAGAGGCGCTGCGGCTGGGGATCCCCGCGGTGCTCCTGTTCGGTATCCCGGACCACAAGGACGAGGCGGGGACGCAGGGGTACGCGGAGGAGGGGGTGGTGCAGCGGGCGGTGCGCCGGCTGAAGGCGGAACTCCCCGAGCTGCTGGTGATGACGGACGTGTGCCTGTGCGAGTACACCAGCCACGGGCACTGCGGGCTCATCCGCGCGGGGGACGTGGACAACGACTCCACCGTGGAGCTGCTGGCGCGGATGGCGGTGACGCACGCGGCGGCGGGGGCGGACGTGGTGGCCCCTTCGGACATGATGGACGGCCGCGTGGGCGCCATCCGCGGGGCGCTGGACGGCGCCGGCTTTCCGCAGACGGCCATCCTGTCGTACGCGGTGAAGTACGCGTCGGCGTTCTACGGGCCGTTTCGCGACGCCGCGGGGTCCACGCCGGAGTTCGGGGACCGGCGCACGGCGCAGATGGACCCCGCCAACGTGCGCGAGGCGCTGCGCGAGGCCCGCCAGGACGTGGAGGAGGGGGCGGACATCGTGATGGTGAAGCCGGCCCTGGCGTACCTGGACGTGATCCACCGGGTGAAGGAGGCCACGGGGTACCCGGTGTGCGCGTACCACGTGAGCGGCGAGTACGCCATGATCCAGGCAGCCGCGGAGCGGGGGTGGATCGACGGGCCCCGCGCGCACCGCGAGGCGCTGACCTCCATCCGGCGCGCGGGGGCGGACATGATCATCAGCTACTGGGCCCGCCAGTTCGCGCGCGAACAGGACGGCTGAGGCAGACGGGGCGCGGGCGGGGTGACGGGACCGCGCGCGGGGGCGGGAGTGGTGGGAGTACGGTGGGCACGGTAGCTGCGTCGCCCCGGAGCCGCCGTCCTCCTTGCCTCCGCCCGCCCCGGCCACGACACACCGGGAGGGCGGCCGCGGTGCCCCCATCCCGAGCAGGTTCATCTTCAGGCCAGACGGATGCTTTCACTTCTCCTGCGCCTTCGCCGGCCCGTGATCCTGGCGCTGCACCTGCTGCTGGTGCCGGTGGGGTACTACGTGGCGTTCGCGCTGCGGTTCGACTTTCAGCCGCCCGCCCGGCACATCGACCTGTTCTGGCGCACGGTGCCGTACCTGATGGTGCTGCGCCTGGCGAGCTTCGCCATCTTCGGCCTGTTCCACGGCTGGTGGCGGCACGTGGGGATGCGGGACCTGGTGGACCTGGTGCGCGCCACCACGCTCAGCTCCGTGCTGCTGGTGCTGGCGCTGTTCATGACGGGGGATCTGGGGGGCGACGCCGAGGGGCCGCTGCTTCCCCGCTCGGTGCTGGTGCTGGACTGGATCACCGCGCTGGTGCTGTTCGGCGGGCTTCGCTTCGGGGTGCGGGCGTTTCGCGAGGAGCGGCTCCTGCCCTGGCGGGCCAGGCGGGGCAAGCGCGCGCTCATCATCGGCGCGGGGACGGCGGCGGAGCGGCTGCTGCGCGAGACGCAGCGCGAGGGCGAGTCGGAGATCTGCCCCGTGGCCATGGTGGACGCCGACCCCGAGAAGCGGGGGATGCGGCTGCACGGTGTTCCCGTGGTGGGCACCTCGCGCGACCTGAAGTCGCTGGTGGCCAGCAACGGCATCAAGCTGCTGGTGATCGCCATCCCCTCCGCCACCCGCGCGGAGATGCGGGCCATCGTGGAGGCGTGCATGCAGACGGGGGTGGACTTCAAGATCGTCCCCTCCATGCGCGAGCTGCTGGACGGCCGCGCCCGCCTGGGCGAGCTGCGCAAGGTGCAGATCGAGGACCTGCTGGGGCGCGACGCCATCGACCTGGGGGTGGACGGCCCCCGCGGCGACCTGGAGGGGCGCACCGTGATGGTGACCGGCGGCGCCGGGTCCATCGGGTCCGAGCTGGCGCGGCAGGTGGCGGGGTTCGCGCCCCGGCGGCTGCTGGTGCTGGACCAGGCCGAGAGCCCCCTGTACTTCACCAACCTGGAGCTGCGTGCCGCGCACCCGGAGCTGGAGATCATCCCCATCATCGCGGACGTCACGGACGCGGCGCGGATGGAGTCGGTGTTCGCGCGCCACCGCCCGGACTTCGTCTTTCACGCGGCGGCGTACAAGCACGTGCCGCTGATGGAGGACAACCCGGTCGAGGCGGTGCGCAACAACGTGATCGGCACCCTGACGGTGGCGCAGGCGGCGGCGCGGTACGGGGCCGAGAAGTTCGTCCTGATCTCCACCGACAAGGCGGTGTACCCCAGCAGCGTGATGGGCGCCACCAAGCGTCTGGCCGAGCAGATCGTGCTGGGGTGGCCGGCGCTGCGGGCCTCGGCGACGGACTTTCGCGCGGTGCGGTTCGGGAACGTGCTGGGCTCCGACGGCAGCGTGATCCCCGTGTTCAAGCGGCAGCTGGCGTCGGGCCAGCCGATCACGGTGACGCACCCCGAGGTGACCCGCTACTTCATGACCATTCCCGAGGCGGTGCAGCTGGTGCTGCAGTCGGCGGCGCTGCACGACGCGGAGGGGCGCATCTGCATGCTGGAGATGGGCGAGCCGGTGCGCATCGTGGAGCTGGCGGAGAACCTGATCCGGCTTTCGGGGCTGGAGCCGTACACCGACGTCCCCATCGTCTTCACCGGGCTGCGGCCGGGCGAAAAGCTTCACGAGGAGCTGATGGAGGCCCGCGAGGCCACGGTGCCCACCGTCATCAGCAAGGTGCGCGTGGTGCAGACCGTGGAGCCCGAGGCCGAGGCGCTCACCTCGGGGCTGGACCGGCTGGCCGCCGCGGCGGCGGTGGGCAGCGGGGCCGACATCCTGGACGCCATCCGGGCGCTGGTCCCCGAGTGCGTTGCGCCGCTGCGTGAGCGTGGCGTGCTGGCGGCGGATGGGGACTGAGGGGTTGTCGGGCCGCCGTCCGCTTCCTACATTTTCCGGCTTCCTTTTGGCAGCGGCCCCGCAGGACGGCGGGCGCCGCGCAACCCGTGGGAGAGAATGAGCGAAGAAGTGAGCGTGGGCGCGCGGCTGCAGGCGCGCATCGAAAACCGCGAAGCCCTGGTGGGCGTGATCGGGTTGGGCTACGTGGGTCTTCCCCTGGCGGTGGAACTGGCGCGCAGCGGCTATCGCGTGCTCGGGTTCGACATCTCCGAAGGGGTGGTGCAGGGCATCAACCGCGGCTTCAGCCACGTGCAGGACGTGAGCGGCGACGTGCTGGCGGCCTTTACCTCCAGCGGGCTGGTGGAGGCCACCACGGACCTGAAGCGCCTGGGCGACTGCGACGCCATCACCATCTGCGTCCCCACGCCCCTGAACAAGACCAAGGACCCCGACCTGTCGTACGTGATCGCGGCGTCGCAGGCGGTGCTGCACGGGCTGAAGCCCGGGCAGATGGTGATCCTGGAAAGCACCACCTACCCGGGGACCACCCGCGAGGTGATGCTTCCCGTGCTGGAAGAGTCGGGGCTGGTGGTGGGCGAGGACTTCTTCCTCTGCTTCAGCCCCGAGCGGGTGGACCCGGGGAACCCGGTGTGGCAGACGCGCAACACGCCCAAGGTGCTGGGCGGCGTGACGCCGGCGTGCAGGGATCTGGGGCTGGCGCTGTACTCGCGCGTGTTCGACACCATGGTCCCCGTGGGGAGCGCCGAGGCGGCGGAGCTCACCAAGGTGTACGAGAACACCTTCCGGATGATCAACATCGCCCTGGCCAACGAGCTGG
>JAHWJJ010000053.1 GCA_019348475.1 Gemmatimonadota bacterium
CGGGTGAAGGGGTGAAGGGGTGAAGGGGTGAAGGGGTGAAGGGGTGAACGGGTGATCCTGGGAGGGGGTTTGCCGTACCAGAGCAGACGCGGGAGGGGCGCGGCGCGCCGACCATGCTGCTGAAAGGCTGGCCGCACGTCAGGGCTTCACCTGCGCCGGAGCCACGGGAGCGTCCCTTCCGGGGTTTTTCCGTCCGGCGGCTCACACCACTTCGTGCAGCCACGCCAGCAGGCTCTGCATGGTAAATCGCCAGTTGTTCTCCAGCAGCGGCGCCGCTCCCTCCACGTCACCCGCAGCCGCCAGCTCCGCGATCTCTTCGTGCGCGCGGGTGGAGACGGGGATGTAGCCGGCGTTCTGCATGTACGCGTACTCGTAGCGGCGGATCACCGACTTCAGGGTGGCGATCAACCCCAGCAGGTACTCGTTTCCGCAGGGCTCCAGCAGGGTGCGGTGCCACGCCTCGTCCAGGTCTATGCGCCGCTCCGGATCATCCTCGCTCTCCAGCGCGGCGTTGATGCGGTCCAGCTCGGCCCGGCGCTCCGCCGGCAAGGCGCCGGTGCCGCGCAGCGCCAGCACCTCCAGCGTCCACAGCACCGGGTACGCCTCGCGCACCTCGCGCACGCGCAGCGGCTTTACGAAAAAGCCGCGCCCGAGGTCGACTTCCAGAAAGCCCTCGCGCTCCAGCCGCAGCAGCGCCTCGCGAATGGGCGTGCGGCTCACCCCCAGCTCCCGCGCCAGCGCCGTGTCGCTGATGCGCGTGCCGGGCCTCAGCTCGTCGCGCAGAATGCGGTCGACCAGGGCGTGGTGAACCTGGTCGCGCAGGGGGACGCGGGTGATGGCCCGGTCCCGGCGCACGCCCGACGTGCCGGCCCGGTCAGCGAGAGAAGTCATCCACACACGGCGCGGGAGAAACCATACATCGGGCCGACAACATCGCCGCACCCGCACCCCGCCGCAACCGGTGCGATCTCCGGCACACGTACGCTTCGCCTGCAACGCAATCGCGCAGAGCCACTATGCTCGGGCCGCCGTCAGTGTCCGCGCTCTTCAGCGGGGGCGGGGCCGCCGTGCTCGGCGGTGGCGGGGCTGGGGGCGTGCTCCATCAGGAACGCGTGCTGAAGGAACGCCGCCAGCACGCCCCCCACCAGCGGCCCCACCCAGTACACCCACTGGTTCGCCCACGCCCCCGAAACCAGCGCCGGGCCGAACGCCCGCGCCGGGTTCATCGCGGCGCCGGTGATGGGGCCGGTGGCCAGGATGTCCAGCGTAACCGCGAGCCCGATGGCGAACGGGAACACGCTCTTGGGCGCGCGGTGGTCCACGGCGGTCCCGAAGATCACCAGCACCAGGAAGAAGGTCGTCACCACCTCCACCGCCGTCGCGCCGCCGGCCTTGACCAGCGGCGCCACGGCGGGCGTGCCCCCCGCCACCACCTCCAGCCCGAACAGCCAGGCCAGCAGCAGCGACGCCAGCAGCGCCCCGGCGATCTGCGCGCCCACGTACATCGCGCCGCGCACGGGCGCCATTCGCCCCGTGGCCACGAAGCCGGCCGTCACGGCGGGGTTGAAGTGCGCGCCGGAGATGGCGCCCAGCGCGGCCACCATCACCATGATGGTGAGGCCGTGGGCCAGCGCCACCGTGGCCAGCGAGGCGGTGCCTTCGCCGCCGCTGATCACGTCGACGTTGATGGAGAGGATGCCGACGAAGCAGAGCGCGAACGTGCCGATGGCCTCGGCGGTCAGCGCGCGCGTGGGGGTCTGGTTCATGTCAGGGAGCGCGGTCGCGCGGTAGGGTGGAGGGTGTGTCCCGCGGCGGGACGCGCCACTCTATCCGCCCCCCTCCACCCCGTCAAGGAACAGGGCCGCGCACCGTCGTCGTGAGCGGCGCCGGCCGCACGGGCGAGTGCGCGCGTGCGGAAGTCCCCGGCGTCGGCCAGGGCACGCGGACGGGTGAGCAGACGGTGCGAGGCCGCGTGCGGAAGCAGACCACCAGATGGGGCGAGTAGATTCCCCAGTCGGCGCCTGGCAATCGTTCGATCGCCGCCTCCCGCGCGGCGCCTCCTTCGGAATGACAGACGCTCCTTCCGGATTCGATGTCTCACGCCCGCTCACCCGTTCACCCGTTCACCCGTTCACCCCATCACCCCATCACCCCATCACCCCATCACCCCTTCACCCCTTCACCTCCCCTCCGGCACCAGCGTCACCTCCACGCGGCGGGCGGGGTCCAGGTACAGCCGCGCGGCGTCGCGAATGCGCTCGGCGGTGATGGTGCTGGCGACCAGGTTCTCGTTGATCAGGCGCGGATCCCAGCCGTTGCGGTCGTACGCCATCAGCCGCACCAGCCAGGTGGAGTTCTCGCGCATGTCCGTCTCCCTCGAGCGGCGGAACGCCTCGCGCACCTTGTCCACCACGTCCTGCGGCACGCCGGCGGCGCGCACCGTGTCGATCTCCGCCATCACCACCCGCACCAGCTCGTCCACCCGCTCCGGCGCCGAGCCGAAATCCACGTTCACGCTGTAGCGCGGGTACGGGTCGCGCGCCAGGCTCCCGGAGACGCCGACGGTGTAGGTGCCGCCCAGCTCCTCGCGCAGCTTCTCGCGCAGGCGCAGCTGCAGCGCCTGGGACAGCGCGCTCATGTCGGCGCTGGCCTGCCGCGAGAACTGGGCGGGGCCGGTAAACACGAGCACCGTGCGGGCCTTGGGCTCCACGCCGCGCCGCACCGTGCGCCGCACCACGCCCTCCGGAGGGCGGATGCCCAGGTCGCGAAAGCTTTCCTCCGCGCCAGTGCCGGGAAGGCTGGCCAGGTACGTCTCCACCAGCGGCCGCAGCGAGTCGGGGGTGAAGGTGCCCACGAAGTAGAAGGTGAAGTCGCCCGCGTCCGCGAAGCGCTGGCGGTAGATTTCCAGCGAGCGGTCGATGTCCAGCGAGTCGAAGACGGCGCTGGTGAACGGCCGCATCCGCGGATGCCCCTGGCTCAGGATGGCCGTCAGCGTGTCGCCCAGGGCCGACTCGGGGGTCACGCTGCGGTTGCGCAGCGCCTCGCGGCCCCGCTGCAGGTACGCCGCCCACGCCGTGGTGTCGCGCCGCGGCTGGGTAAAGTACAGGTGGATGAGCTGGAACAGCGTCTCCACGTCCGCGGGCGCGGCGTAGCCGTTCATCCCCTCCGACAGCTCGCCCACGTTGGGGCCCACGGACGCCGCCTTCCCCGTCAGCCGCTTCTGCAGGTCGGCAAGGGACAGCCCGCCCACCCCGCCCAGCTGCACCGCCGCCGTGGCGGTGCGGCCGAACAGGTGCGCGCTGTCGGGAAGGAGGGAGAGGCCGCCGGGGCTGGTGGCAGCGAAGATGATCTCGTCGTCCTTGAAGTCCGTGGGCTTCAGCACCACGCGCGCGCCGTTGGAGAGCGTCCACCGCACCACCCCGATCTCCGCCGTGGTCTCCTCGTCCACGATGCGTCCCGGCGCCGGCGCGGACGCCAGCAGCGGCGCGTCCGACACGGTTTCCGTGTACGCCACCAGCTCGGAACGCGCCACGGAGTCTGCGACGAACGCCAGCCGCGCCTCGCTGGGCCGGCCGAGCCCGGCGCGCTCCGGCCCGCTCACCAGCACCACGCGGTCGCGCAGGGCGGCGTAGCGGCGGGCGGCGGCGTTCACCTCCTCCAGCGTGACCGTGGGGACGACGGCGCGGTTGATGGCGTACTCGTCCTCCACCGTGCGCAGCGGCCCCCGGCGGAGAAAGTGGTCCGTGTACGTTCCCGCGTACGCGCCGCTGGTGGTCTTCGCCCGCTCGGCGTGGATCTGCTCCCACATGCGCAGGAGCTCCGCCTTCTCGCGCTCCAGCTCCGCCGCGGTAAAGCCGTAGCGCGCCGCGCGCTGGAGCTCCGCCAGCAGCGCGCCCAGCCCCCGCTCCGCCCCGCCCTCCGCCACCGCCGCCTGCAGCGCGAACGTCTCCACCGGGCGCAGCGAGCCGCCCTGGTACGAGCCCACGTCCATGAACGGCGCGTCGGGTTCCAGGCTGATGTCCTGCAGGCGGTCGCCCAGCAGCCCGGCGAACATCCCGTCCACGATCCCGCGGCGGATCTCCTGGGGCGTGGTGTCGGGGTGCGCGGGCATCATCCAGTTGACGTTGACCGTGGTCCGCGGCACCTCGGGATCCACCGTCACCATGTAGCGCGTGCTGTCCGGGAAGGGCACGGCGATCTCCGGCCGCGCCGGCCCCTCCTTCGCCTCAATGCCGCCGAACTCCTGGCGGATGCGCGCCTCCATCTCGCGCGCGTCGAAGTCGCCCACCGCCACCACCGCCATCAGCTCCGGGCGATACCACCGCTCGTAGAAGCGGCGCAGCGTCTCCGGCGCAAAGGTGCGCAGCGTCTCCAGGTCGCCGATGGGAAGGCGCTCGGCATAGCGCGACCCGGCGAACAGAAAGGGGAACTGCCGGTCGCTGATGCGCGCCCCGGCGCCCCGGGAGCGGCGCCACTCCTCGATCACCACCCCGCGCTCCTTCTCGATCTCCTCCGCGTCCAGCGCGATACCGTCCGCCCAGTCGCGCAGGATCTGCAAGCCCATGTGCAGCACGCCCGCGCTGTCGGTGGGCAGCTGCAGCATGTAGACGGTCTCGTCGAAGCTGGTGTAGGCGTTGATGTCGGGCCCGAACCGCATCCCCACGCGCTCCAGGTAGTCAACGATCTGCTGCTTCTCGAAGCGCCGGGTGCCGTTGAAGGCCATGTGCTCCAGGAAGTGCGCCAGCCCGCGCTGGTCGTCGTCTTCCAGCACCGAGCCCGCGTTCACCACCAGGCGCAGCTCGGCGCGCGCGCGCGGCTCGCTGTTCCGCCGCACGTAGTAGGTGAGCCCGTTCGGCAGCACCCCGCGGATCACGGCGGTGTCGCCCGTGACCGCGGGCAGGGCCGGGGCCGCAACCATGGATGGCGACGGGATCGCGGCCGGGGCGGACGCGGGTGCGCCCGGCACGCACGCGCCCAGGGCCAGGACGGGCAGAAGAACGCGCAAGATACGCATGGACAACGGGTTCTGGGGATCGGATTCGCGGATCGGGTGCCGCGCCGTGCTACCGCGGCGCCCGGCGCGGGTTCCGTACCACCGGCGAGGATGGAAGCACCCGAGGTTTTCCGGCTGACGCGGTGCTTCTGGTCACCGCGCCAGGTTGGCGTTCACGTACTCGTCCTCGCCGGTGACGTCGCGCTCCACGTAGTCGCGCAGCCAGTCGGGGATGCGCACGTGGAAGTCCTCCGAGGGAAGCTCCACCTCGGCCAGCACCAGCCGCCGCCCGGCAAAGCGGTCGATCTCCCACGTAAGGCCGCCGTACGGGACCTTGAAGCGGAGCTTGCGGACGCGGCGGCCCCGGGTGAGCGACCACAGGCGCCGGAACGTGGCCTCGTCCGTCTCTTCTTCAAGCTCGGTGCGGCTGATGCCGGCGCCCACCTTGACGGTGCGAAAGTACTTGGGCGGCTCGCCGTGGCGGCGGACGCGGCGGACGCGCTCCTGCAGGCGCTCGCCGGGAAGGTACCCCTGCACGATCTCCGTGCGGACGGCGCCGTCCGGAAGGCGCGGCATGCGGCGCAGCAGGAACTTGCGCTCGATCTCCCGGTCCGCGGCGGCACCGCCGTCCCGCATCTGCGCCGCGAGCGTGTCCACCCGCGCCAGGAACTCCGCCGCGCGCCCCCCCAGCCAGTTGATGCACGCGTGTGCGTACAGCCGCTCCGTCTCTTCCCGGGCGGCGGCGGCCAGCGCGTGCAGGCCGGGGAGGGGGTCCGGCTCCGGGCGCGGGTCCATCACCTCCGCCTCCGCGCGCTCCGCCGCCAGCAGCAGGCCGGCCACGTGCGCGTCGTGCATCTCGCCCAGCGTGTCCTGCATCCGCTTGAGCCGCCTGACCGCCCACGCGGCGTCCGGCAGCTCGTCCCCGAACGGCTCCAGCAGGTAGCGCAGGCGCTTGGCCGAGATGCGCGCCTCGTGCAGCGCGTCCTGCTCGTCCACGGACCGCGCCGCACCCAGCCTGCGCCGCAGGTCGTCCACGTGCGCCGCCACCAGGCCGGCCGCCACCCCGCCCATTCGCGGCTGCTCGCGCGGGTCCGCGGCGTCGACGCGGGCCCGGTAGGCGGACAGGCGCCGGGCCAGCCGCTTGCGCTCGCGCCCGAAGTCGCGCGCCACCTCCTTGCGCAGCGACCGGTCCAGCCTGTCCTGCCGCGCGCGCAGGCGGTCCAGCAGCCAGTCGAGCCCGGCGTGCTCGGCTCCGGGCAGGCGGTCGCGGCGCGTCTGCATCCACTCGATCATCACCTCGCCGTCGCGGCTGTCGCCCGTCGCGTGGGCCAGCGCCTTGAGCCGAGCACGATCCTTGTTGCCGACGGCATCGTCCAGCGTGTCGGCGTAGGCGCGGACGGTGCTGCGCAGGCGGCGCAGCGCCACGCGAAAGTCGTGGAGCGCCTCCGCGTCGCCCGCGTCGTCCAGGCGCACGCGCGCGGCCCGCGCCTGGTCCAGAAAGCGCAGCGCCAGCCACCGCACGGCGCGCGGGGCGCCGAGATCCAGCAGGCTCACGCCCCCGCCCCCAGCCACCGCAGCTGCCGCGGGGGGATGGACCAGGCCAGCACGGCGTTGCCGCCGGAGGGCGGGTCGTCGAACTCCAGCAGCACGGCGCCCCCCTTCTTCATTTCCACGAACGAGTCGTTGCGCCCCGTCAGCAGCCACCCCACCAGGAATCCCAGGTGCGGCTCATGGCCGATCACGGCGACGGTGTCGCCCAGCTGGTGCGAGCGCAGCCAGGCCAGCAGCTCGTCGGGGCGCCGCTCCGGCGACAGCTCCTCCAGGGTGGCCACGTCCATCCTGCCGTACGCCTTCGACACGATGTCCGCCGTCTGCGCGGCGCGCACCAGCCGGGACGTGGCCAGCACGGTGAGCTTCGGCACCACGCGCTTCAGCCCGCGGGCGCCGCGGCGCATGCGCTTGCGCCCCCGGTCCGTCAGCGGGCGCATGGTGTCGGGCTGGCCGGTGGCCGCGAACGCCTCGCGGTCTTCGGCCACGCCGTGGCGGATCACCAGCAGCTTCATCGCCTCCTCCTCATCGTCGTCATCCTCCGGTCCGGTCGCGGCCCTCAGGCGCACATGGCGGGCCGCGGAGTTCCGGCTGCCGGCCTCGGCCTGCGGAGGGGAGCGGAACGACGCAGCCCCCGCGCCGGTCCGGGGACGGCGCGGGGGCTGGCGTGCCTCGTGCGCAAAGGCGGCGGGCGGTCTCCATCGCCCCGGACGACCGCCGGGGCGCCTACTCCGCGACCGCGGCCGGCGCGGCCCCGCGGGCCAGGAGCTTCTCCACCTCTTCGACCACCCGGCGCGGCTCGATCGGCTTGGCCAGGTAGCTCTCGCACCCGGCCTCCACCGCGCGCTGGCGGTCCTCGGCCATGGCGTGCGCGGTGAGCGCGATCACCGGGATGTGCGCGGTGTCGGGATCGGCCTTCAGGCGGCGCGTGGCCTCCCACCCGTCGATGCCGGGCATGGCAACGTCCATCAGGATGATGGCCGGGCGCAGCTCGCGCGCAAGGCGGATCCCCTCCTCGCCCGTGCCCGCCTCCGCCACCTCGTGGCCGCAGTGCCGCAGGATGGTGGTGTAGATGGTACGGTTGTCTTCGTTGTCCTCCACGAGGAGGACCGAAACTGAGGTCATCGTTGGTCCGGTCAGGCTGGCGTGGCGTACCATGAGAGTACATGCAAGAACCGGGCGGGCCGGCGGCGTCGCGGACCTGAGTGGTACCCGCTCGCGGGCCCCGGTGTTTCCCCCGTCCGTCCGTGAAACGCATGTCGTTACACGCGTTACGTGCGGATTGACCCGGCGGGCCCGCGCGCCGTATCGTTCCTCCTCATCTCCCGCACCTCGCCGATGTGACGATGAGCTTTCTCCAGGCGCCGCCCACGCTGGGCAACCAGTACGACGCCGACGCGGCCTTCCGCTCGCTGCTCGGCCGCCTCCTTTCGCCCGAGGTGCTGCGCGAGGTGCAGCCGTCGCTGCGCGAGATGGGGCGGCTTGCCGCGGAGCTGTATCCCGCGCAGCTGGCCGACCGGCGCAACGAGCCGGTGCTGACGCAGTGGGAGGCGTGGGGCAGCCGCATCGACCACATCGAGCTGACGCCGCTGTGGCGCACGGCGGAGCGGATCGCGGCGGAGCATGGGGTGGTGGCCACGGCGTACGAGCGCGCGCACGGCCGCTTTTCGCGCATCCACCAGTTCGCGCTGGCGTACCTGTTCGCGCCGTCCACCGACATCTACGCCTGCCCGCTGGCGATGACGGATGGCGCCGCGCGGGTGCTGCTGGATTCCGGCAACCGCGCGCTCATCGACCGTGCCGTGCCGCGTCTCACCAGCCGCGACCCGGCCCGGTTCTGGACCAGCGGACAGTGGATGACGGAGACCGCCGGCGGTTCGGACGTGGGCCGGTCCGAAACGGAGGCGCGGCAGGACGCGGACGGCGGATGGCGCCTGTACGGCCGCAAGTGGTTCACCAGCGCCGCGACGTCGCAGATGGCGCTGACGCTCGCCCGCCCGGCCGGCAACCCGCCGGGCGGACGGGGGCTGGCGCTGTTCTTCGTGGAGACGCGCGACGGGGACGGGCGGCTGCGCGGCATCCGCATCGACCGGCTGAAGGACAAGCTGGGGACGCGCAAGCTGCCGACGGCGGAGCTGACGCTGGAGGGGACGCCCGCGGTCCCCGTCCTGGGGCTTTCAGACGGCGTGCGCAACATCGCGCCGATGCTGAACGTGACGCGCACCTGGAACGCGGTGAGCGCGGTCGCGCTGATGCGGCGCGGCCTGGCACTGGCGGACGACTACGCCACTCGGCGGACGGCCTTCGGGGCCATCCTTGCGGAGCAGCCGCTGCACGCCGATACGCTGGCGGGCCTGCGCGCGGAGTGGATGGGCGCGCTGCACCTCACCTTTCGCGTGGCGGAGCTGCTCGGCGCGCAGGAGGCGGGGGAGCTGGACGGCGCCGGGCGCGCGCTGCTCCGCGTGCTGACCCCGCTCGCCAAGCTGACCACGGCGCGCCAGGCGGTCGCCGTGGCCAGCGAGGTGGTGGAGGCGTTCGGCGGGGCGGGATACGTCGAGGACACGGGGATTCCCATGCTCCCTGCGCGACGCGCAGGTGCTCTCCATCTGGGAGGGGACCACGAACGTCCTTTCCCTGGACACCCTCCGCGCGCTGGACTCCGCCGGGGGGATGGCGACGGTGCGCGCGGAGGTGCAACGGTGCGCGGCGGAGGTCGCCGCTCCCGCGCTCCTCCCCGTGGTGCGCGCGGCGCCGCGGGCGGTGGACGGGGCCGACGCGTGGCTGGAGGATGCGATGCGCGGGGGCCGTCCGGAGGTGGAGGCGGGCGCGCGCCGATTCGCGCTGACGCTGGGCCGCGCGCTGCAGGTCGCGCTCCTCGCGTCACACGCGCAGTGGGAGACGGATCGAGGCGAGCACGACGCCGCGTCCGCCGCGCGCCGTCTGGCGCTGAACGGCATGGACCTCATCCACCGTCATCCGCTGGCGGGAGCGGCGGATGCCCGGCAGCCCGCGGACACGGCGGCATCCCTCGTCTGATCCAACGAAACGGCTTCGACCCAGAATAGCGGAGGGAAAACAGGGCACGCGGAGGAAGTTCATCCGTTCTCCGCGTCCTCCTCGCTTTTACGCCGCGTCCTGCGCGAGAAATGCAGTTTCCGCACTCTCCCGCGCCGCGTATGTTGTGCGTCTACGTGAACTTCCGCATGCGAGAACGATGACGATCGCAGAAGAGACGGAACTGCTGGTCGCCACCCGACGCGACCTGCACCGCCACCCGGAGCTGGGCTTTCACGAGCACCGAACCGCGGGGATCGCGGCGGAGCGTCTGCGTGCTGCCGGTTACGAGGTGCGGACGGGGATCGCGCGGACAGGCGTGTTCGGCACGCTGCGCGGCGGCGCGGGGGATGGGCCCACGCTGCTGCTGCGCGCCGACATGGACGCGCTGCCCATCGATGAGGAGTGCGCCCACGACTTCGTCTCCGGCACCCCGGGGGTGATGCACGCCTGCGGGCACGACGCGCACGTCGCCATCGGCCTGGCGGTCGCGGAGCGGCTGGCGCGCGCGCGCGACCGGTGGCGCGGCACGGTGAAGTACATGTTCCAGCCGGCCGAAGAGGGGCTGGGCGGCGCGGTGGGGATGATCGAGGCCGGCGTGCTGGAGGGGGTGGACGCGGCGCTGGGGCTGCACGTGTGGCTGGGGCTGCCCAGCGGCGTCGTGGGCGTGGTGCAGGGGCCGCAGATGGCCGGCGCGATCGAGTTCTCGGTCCAGGTCAGGGGGCGCGGCGGCCACGGCGCCATGCCGCACGAGACGGTGGACGCGGTCTACGCGGCCAGCCAGATCGTGGTCGCGCTGCAGAGCGTGGTCTCGCGCACCGCGCCGCCGCTGGAGCCGGCGGTGGTGACGGTCGCCAGCTTTCACGCGGGGTCCGCGCACAACGTGATCGCGGAGACGGCCCGGCTCACGGGGACGGTGCGCGCGTTCGATCCCGCGCTGCTGGAGGCGCTTCCCGCCCACGTGGAGCGGGTGATCGCGGGCGTCTGCGCGGCGCTGGGCACCACGTACCAGTACCGCTGGCGGTGGGAGGGCCCGCCCACGGTCAACGACGCGCGCATCGCCCTGGTCGTGGCGCGCGAGGCGGAGCGCATCGTGGGCGCGGAGCGGGTGCGCACGGATCCGGACGTGCGGACGATGGCGGCCGAGGACTTTGGCGACGTGCTGAAGCGCGTGCCCGGCTGCTACTTCTTCGTCGGCGGGCGCAGCGAGGAAAAGGGGATCACCGATCCGCACCACTCGCCGCGCTTCGACCTGTGCGAGGACTGCATGCCCGTGGCCGTGGACGTGCTGGAGGCCGCCGCGCTGGCGCTGCTCAACGGGGATTGAGGCGGCTCGCGGCTCTACGGATTTGGCCTGATCCCGAGCAGGATGGCCGGCTCCGCGCCGCGCCCCTTCCGCTCGCGGCGTGAAGGCGACCTGTCATTCTGAGCGAGCGCACCGGCGCAACTTCGTAGTACCACAACCGGCTGCGCGACCGAAGGACCTTTCCCGCCCCTCGGGCGCGCTAGGGTTCGAGCAGCGATGGCCGTCTCCGCGCCGCGCCCCCTCCGCTCGCTCAGGCTCGCACCTCCCCCCAAAAGCCCTGGGGGAGGTTGAACTGCGCGCTCATCCCGCATCGCCGCAGTGGCGGGTGAAACTGTCATGTCATTCCGAGGAGGCGCCCGCGCGATCCCGACGCGTGCTGGAGCTGCGGGGCGCCGACCGAGGAATCTACTTCACCGTGCTGATGACTGGTCCCGGGGCTGGAACTCCGGTGTTCCATCACTCCATCACATGAGCCGGCCTTGGCCACTCTGTTGTCCAGCGTCCCAGCCGGGGCGGCCTTTTACGGATCGCGATCGGGTGGATGATGTGCCCCGGCGGCCTCCCCGCCGCGCCACCTCGATCCCTGCCCACCCCAAAAAATGCGGATCCCGTCCCCTCGCCGGCAGCATCCTCATTACCAAGGGACGCCCGAATCTTGCCGATCCCGTCCGGTCCGCCTCCGGCCGTCGCTTCCGCATCCATCCAGCACTGCCCGACTTCCCCCGTTCCTCCATTCCCCCTTTCACCCTTTCACCCGTTCACCCTTTCACCCTTTCACCCGTTCACTCCATCACCCTCAGAGCATGCCCCGGCGCTTGACGTCCAGATAGCGATTCACGACGGCCGGAACGGCGTCGCCGGGGCGGGTGTCGGCCACCAGCACGCCCGCGCGCTGCATGGCGGCCAGCGCGGCGGCGCGGGCCTGCAGCAGCTCTTCGGCGGCGGCGCGGCGGTAGACGGTGGCCTCGTCCTGCGCCGTCTGCGCGGCGGCCGCCTCCAGGTCGGGGTTGCGGATGGCCACGGCCAGCGGCAGGTGCCGGTCCGCCGCGCGGCTCAACTGCGACACCACGGCCGCGCTGGCCAGCGGATCGATGAGATCCGTGAACAGCACCAGCAGGGACCGCTTGCGAACCTGCCTGGAAAGGTACGTGAACGCGGCGGGATAGTTGGGCTCCACCATCCGCGCGTGCACCTCGCCCAGCGCCTCGGCCAGCCGCTGCACGGAGTTGCGCGCGGGGGGGATGAACGCCTCCACCCGGTCGCTGAACACCAGCAGCCCCACGGCGTCGTCGTGCACGCGCGCCACGTCGGCCAGCAGCAGCGCGGCGGTGAGCGCGTAGTCCAGCCGCTCCCGGTCCCCCACCTTCTGCGTCATCAGCCGGCCGGCGTCGATGGCGATCACCACGTTCTGCCGCCGCTCCAGCTCGAACTGGCGCACGATGGGGGTGCCGCGGCGCGCCGTGGCCTTCCAGTCCAGCGTGCGCGGATCGTCGCCGCGCACGTATTCGCGCAGGCTCTCGAACGATCCGCCCTCGCCGCGCTGGCGCACGCTGCGAAAGCCCGCCTCGCGCAGCCGGTTGCGCAGGCCCAGCAGCCGGTAGCGCTTCACCTCCAGCACGCCCGGCACCACGCGCACCGCGTCCGCGCGGGCCACCTTCCGCTGCCGCCACGCCAGCCCCAGCGGCCCGGCCACGCGCAGGTGCACGGCGCCGAATTCGCCGTCGCCGCGGCGCAGCGTCCGGACCGTGTAGCGGACGGCTTCCTCCCTCCGCGCGGGGAGCCACACGTCCGCCACGTCGGCGCCCAGCCGCTCCAGGATCGGCGGCAGGTCGTCCGTCACCCGCACCCGCACCGGACGCGCCGCGCGGCTGTCGATGCGCACCTCCACCTCCGCCTGCGCGCCCAGCGAGATGCGCGCGGGGGTCCGGCGCGTCACCCGCAGCCCCTCCGCCCCGGGGATGGCGAGCGCGTCGGCGGCGAAGAGGAGGACCAGGAGCAGGTCCACCCCCAGCGCCACCACCGGGCTCAGCAGAAAGAGGGGCGCGGCCGCGGCCAGCAGGAGCACCCAGCGGCCGGAGGGGAGCAGGTTCACGCGCCGCCGCGCGGGGCGGGGACGGTGTTCAGCAGGCCGGCCAGCCGCTCGTCCACCGTCTGCCCCTCCACCTCCGCCTCGGGGGTGAGCACCACGCGGTGGCGCAGCACGGGAAGGGCCAGCGCCTTTACGTCGTCCGGCGTCACGAAGTCGCGGCCGGAGAGAAACGCCTCCGCGCGCGACGCCAGGAAGAGCGCCACCCCCGCGCGCGGCGACGCCCCCAGCGCCAGGCTGGGCTCCTCGCGCGTGGCCCGGACGATCCGCGTCACGTAGTCGCGCACGATCGGCTCCACGTGCACGGTCGACACGGCCTGGCGCAGCTGGATGATCTCGCCGCCGCCCAGGACGGGGCGGATGCCGTACGTGTCCGCCCGGTCGGCGCTGAAGCCCTCCACGTAGCGGTCCAGGATGGCGCGCTCCGCCTCCGCGCCGGGGTACCCCACCACGATCTTGAGGAGAAAGCGGTCCAGCTGCGCCTCGGGGAGGGGATACGTGCCCTCGTACTCCACCGGGTTCTGCGAGGCGAACACGGTGAACCCGGCGGGGAGGGGGCGGGTTTTCCCGTCCACCGTCACCTGGCGCTCCTGCATGGCCTCCAGCAGCGCCGCCTGCGTCTTCGCCGGCGCGCGGTTGATCTCGTCCGCCAGCAGCAGGTCGGTGAACAGCGGGCCGGGGTGGAACGAGAAGTCGCGCTTCAGCTCGTCCAGCACGTTCACGCCGATCAGGTCGGTGGGCATCAGGTCGGGGGTGAACTGCACCCGGCCGAAGCGCAGGTCCAGCGCCATGGAAAGCGCGCGGATGGAGAGCGTCTTGGCCGTCCCCGGCACCCCCTCCAGCAGCGCGTGGCCGCCCGCCAGCAGGGCGATCATCATCTGCCGGAGCATCTCCTCCTGCCCCAGCACCACCCCCGACAGCTCCTCCAGCACCCGGTGCGCGCGGTCGCCCGCCACGCCTTCCTGCTGCATCGTGCTCATCTATCGCCGTACCTCATCCAGTAGCCGGTCCACGCCGCGGGTGAGCGCCACCAGGTCGCCCGACTCCCCGCGCTTCCACTCCCGCTCCAGCTCCGCGGCGGCCTGGCGCCCCACGGGGCTCTGCCGCGCGATCCGCTCCAGCATCTCGCCCGCGGCGCGCTCGTCCGGGGGCGCGCGCCGCCCCAGCCGCCGCGCCAT
>JAHWJJ010000389.1 GCA_019348475.1 Gemmatimonadota bacterium
AGAAGGACGTTCGGATGTGCCTCGGCGGGCGCGCGTGCCCGGGTGACGCGGAGTCTGCGAGCGGGCGAGTAGATGCCGCGCCAGCGTTTTTCCAGCGGACAGGTGCAGCGCGGCGCTCGCATGGAATGACAGGGGTTTTCCCGGATCCGGGATGAGAATCAGGCGAAGGATGCTAAGGAAACGCGCGGGGACGCGGAGAACCGATTCGTTCTCCGCGTCCCTCTCGTTTCCTCCCCGTCCTCCGCGCGAAACCGGCCGTTCCCGGCCCGCGGGTCAGCGCCCGCCGAACGGGGTGCCGCCGTCCTGCGGCTGGTCCTGGCGCGGCTGCCGCACGCGGGGCGGCCGGCCGAAGTTGTACTGCAGGGCCAGGTGCACGGCGCGCGAGGTGAAGGCGCGCTCGGTGAGCTGGATCAGGTTGTCGTCGCCCGCGCGGACGCGGAAGCGCTGCGTGTTGAACGGGTCCGACAAGCGCAGCGTGACGTTCATCCGCTCGCCGTACAGCTTCTGGCGCAGCGCCAGGTTGGCGAAGCCCATGGCGTCGAACTTTCCGCCCTCGATCTGCATCGGCGCGCGGTAGAAATACATGGCGGTGAACGACGTCCTGGGCGTCACGTTGAAGGTGCCGTTGAACCGCGCCGACCACGTCACCGCGTCGGTGCCCAGGCTGGCCTCACCCGAGGTCCCCTCCGTCACCATCTTGAATACGTTGAACGCCGCCAGGCCGTTGAACCGCTGCCCCATCCGCAGGGTGCCGTTCAGGTCCGCGCCCCACGAGCTCCCCGTGTCCAGGTTCTTGAAGCTGATGGAAGTGACCTCGCGCCCCGCCACCACGTCGTCGGTGTCGACGATGAAGCGGATGACGTCGGTGGTGCGGCGGTAGAAGGGCGACAGCTGCACCGAGCCCATCGGCCCCGAGTGCTGCAGCCCCAGCTCGATGGCGTCCGTGTACTCGGGGTTGAGCCGGGGATTGCCCACGAACACGTTCTGCAGGTCGAAGAAGTTGGGGAACGGGTTCAGCTCCTGCGTGCCCGGGCGCCGGATGCGCCGCGAGTAGCTCAGCTTGACCTGCGTCCTGTCGCTCAGGTTGTAGCTGGCCAGGCCGCTGGGGAAGAGGCTGGTGTAGCTGTGCGGGAAGCTCTCCCCGGAGCTCGCGAGCGAGAACTCGCGGGTGGCGTACTCCGCCCGCAGCCCGCCCTGCAGTTCGAGCTTTCCGGTGCCGTGGCTCAACACGCCGTACACGGCGTTCACCGTCTCGTCGAACTCCAGCGCGTTGCTCAGGTCGTCACGCACCCAGGCGCCGGTGCCCAGCACGTCGCGCATCACCGTGAACTCCCGGTCCATCCAGCGCGCGTTCCCCTTGTAGCCCGTCTCCAGCTTCGTCCGCTGCGCCAAGCCGCGGGTGTAGTCCACCTGTCCCGTGAGCTGGTACTGCCGCGCGTCCGTCTGGTTGGTCTCCGCGTCCGTCAGCGCACGGCCGGAGGTGGTCTGGCGCCAGAGGCTGGTGAGGTCGTCTTCGTCGTTGGCGTTCACGCGCACCTCGGCCGAGAGCTCGTGCGTGCGCGGCTCGATGGTCCGCTTCCAGGCCAGCGTGTAGTCGGCCATCCAGTTGTCCGTCCGGGAGTCGCGGACGCGCTCGTACGCGTCCAGCAGCAGCCGGGTGCCATCCAGCTCGGTGTACGCGCTCAGCGCGTCCTCCGTGGCCCCGCGCACGTTCAGCATCAGCGCGTTCGAAACCACGTCGCGCCCGCCCAGCCGGTAGTCCAGCGTACCGTTGAAGTTGTGGCCGCCGTTGCCCTGTGCGCCGCGGATGTCCTGCTCGGAGTACGAGATCGGCGCCCGCTGCGCGCCCAGGCGGGTGCGGTCGTTCACGCCCACCTGGTCCCGGTTGTCGGTGTTGAACCCGTAGCTGATGAACCAGGTGGCGGCGCCAGCCTGGTACCCCAGGTTCCCCGAACCGGTGTAGCGGTCGGCGGTGGAGGCGGCCAGCGTGAGCCCGCCGCTCAGCCCCAGGTCAACGTTCTGCTTGAGGACGATGTTGATGATGCCGGCCATCCCCTCGGGATCGTGCCGCGCGGAGGGGTTGGGGATCACCTCCACCCGGTCCAGCACGTTGGCGGGAAGCTGCCGGAGGTAGCCGGCCAGCTGCTCGCCCCGGATGGGCGACGGGCGGCCGTTGATCTGCACCACCACGTTCTCGTTGCCGCGCAGGCTCACCTTGCCGTCCGCGTCCACCTGCACCGAGGGCACCGACTCCAGCACCTCGCTGGCGGTGGTCGCGGCGGGCGCCACGTCCCTGGTCGAGTAGCTGTTGCGGTCGGGGGCGATGGAGATGGCGGGCCGCTCCGCCTCGACGTCGATCGTCTCCAGCACGAGGGCGCGCCGCTCCAGCCCGATGTTTCCCGCGTTGGCCCGCGGCGACGCGGCCTCGACGGTGAGCTGCCCCGTCCGCTGGGGGCCGTAACCCATCATGCTCACCCGCAGGTAGTACGTCGCCGGGCGCAGCCCCTGGATGCGGAACGTGCCGTCCGGACGGGCGATGGCGCCGGCCACCAGGGCCGAGTCCGCCGTGCTCCACACCTCTACGCTGGCGGAGGGAACGGGCGCGCTGCTCTGCGCGTCGACCACCGTGCCGCGGATCTCACCGGGGCCGGCGGCGGGTGGCTGTGGAGGGGCTCCCTGCTGGCCGGGGGGACGCTGGCCGGGCGTCTGGGCGAGCAAGGGCGCTGCGCTCAGCACCGATAGGGCGGCTGCGACGATGAAGCGTTTCATGGCGGAACTCCGCGAGGAGGGGGGTGGGCGGCGATTGGGTCCGTAGCGGCGGCGGACGCATTCAGCGCCGCGGTCACGCCACCGGACAGGGGCTGGCTACGGGCGCCCCATCGCACAGGTTTCAGCGCCTGGCGCACGACCGGACGGGCTTCGCTGCGGGAAAACGCCGTCGTCTCCAGTTCGCGCCGCTGCCTGTGCTCTGGATCGGCTGGCTCTGTGCATGTAAGCCACTGCCTCGCGTACGAACAGAAACGCGGAAGCGCTCATTTTGCGCCTCGGCGCCAGTGCTCCGATTTGCCTGACTCAGCCTCAGCAGCGCCGGCGGAGTTAATCCTCTGCTAATTTTCAGCTTTCGAGATGCGGCGTGTCCCCCTCGAGCAGGAATCGGCCTCTGCAGACGCTTGACGCGCCCGCGGTACTACGGCAGATGGGGTTCCGATGGGTTCTGCACGACCTGCGGATCCGTTGCGAGTTCCCGCGGATGCTGCACCGGCGCTGGTTCCGGAGAAATCAGGCGGAGGGACGCGATCCCGGATCTGTTGGCGCGCGCCGGGAGCATCGCGCTTCGGGTGAAGCCCGGCGCCAGCCGGCGGGGCCGTAAGACGCGGGACAGGAGTCCAGTGAGCACGCCAAAGCGGGGGGCGTGCCCATCCGCGCGCCCCCGCCTTCGACCGACCGAAGGCTCAGTGGCGCGTAAGCGTGGAGCCGGGGGGGATGACCTTTACGTCTACCTGCGCGCGGGGGATCACCTCGTAACGATCGCCGTACTGGCCGGCGAAGCCGGTCACCTCCACGGTATCTCCGGGGCGCAGCTGGGTCACGTCCACGTTGGTCTCGGCGTCCACGAACACCAGCACGGCGCCGGAGCCGTCGTCCACCATCACCTTCCACCCCCACGGCTCGTCGTTGGCCACCTCGCCGGCCACGCGACCGCGGATCTTTACCAGCCACCCCTCCTGCGACTCGCCCAGCCCGCCCGTCTGCACCTCGCGCGGCGCGGGGGGGTCGCGGTCGCCCAGCGGCCCGATGGCGGCGGGCATGATGGCCAGCTGGCCGTTGGGCTCGTCCAGGGTGCCCTGCACGCGCACGCGCTGGCCGACTCGCAGCTGCACGGGGTTGGCCGAGGGGAGCACCCAGATGCCCGCGGTCTGGTCCTGGATGGCGAAGCCTCCGTCGAACACCCCCGGCGGCACGCTGACGACCCCCTCCACCAGCACGGTGGCGCCCGCGCCCAGCTCGCGCGCGCGGGCGAGCGGCGTCACGCGCGATTCCTGCGCGTGCACGGGCGGCGTGGCGGCGGCGATCGCCAGAAAGGCGAGCAGAACGGAGCGATACATCGGAAGCGCTTCGGGGTGGGGAGCACCGCGCAGAAGATGATACGGAGGATGTCGCACGAACGTTCCGTCCTTGCTGCACCGTGCGCAAGCCCCGCAACACCGGCCGCGCCAGCGGCCAGCTGCGGCCCATCATCGGCGCCGAGCGCGAGGCGGGCGGCAGTCCCGGAGGGGCTGGCTTTCTGGATTTGCGTGCTACACTGTTCGTTTAGCGCGAAATCAGGCTGATAATGATGGTGCCTGCGAAGGCGCCTCGTCGAGAACAGGCGGTTTGTACGGTCGCCTTACGAGAGTGGACGCCTCGAAGGTGGAGCACCCCACGCTGAATATCTCGCCCCGACGCCCCACCGGGGTGTGGCGCGCTACGGCGGCTTTGTGGCGGGGGCTGGCCCCGGCGGGCGCAGCGACTTACCATGAAAACTTCCGCAACCGTGCGGCAGCCTGCCGGCCCCACCCCTGTCTCTTCCAATCCCTCTCCGATCAAATCTCCATGCGAATTCCGCTCGCCGCACCCGTCCG
>JAHWJJ010000390.1 GCA_019348475.1 Gemmatimonadota bacterium
CCGGCCCCGCGCCCGCCCCGCCGGCGGCGCCCCCCCCCGCCCCCCCCGGCGGCGCCCCGGCGGGGGGCGCGGGCGGGGCCCGGGTGGGCGCCCCGGGGGGCCCGGGGGGCGGGGGTCCGGGGGTCCCGGCGCCCCGGGGAGACGGGGGGCCGGGGTGAAAGGGTGAAGGGGACAAGGGGACAGGGGGACAGGGGGACGGCTTCATCGGGTGCGGCGGATGGTTCTGGACGCCGCGCCGGAGGATGCTGCCGGCGAGGGGACGGGATCCGCATTTTTGGGATGGGCAGGGATCGAGGTGGCGCGGGGGAGTGGCGGCGGGGGCACATCATCCACCCGATCGCGATCTGTAAAAGGCCGCCCCGGCTGCAGGCAGGAGATTCCAGGCAAACGGGCGCCCCCCGTGGTGGAGGGCGCCCTTTCGTTACGAACAAGCGAGTGAGCGCTGGATCAGAAGCGCCAGGAAAGGCCGGCGCGAAGCACCAGGATGTTGTTGGTGGATGCGTCGTAGTCGATCACCACCGGCTCCTCGAAGACGTCGCCCAGCAGCGCCTCGTCCCGCACGCGGATGCGGTCCTCGTTCAGGAAGGTGAGGTAGTTCTCTACGGTGAACGAGAGCGCCAGCCCGCGCGAGCCCAGGTTGGTGACCGCATCGAAGCCCAGGTTCAGGGCAAAGTTGCGCGTGTTGCCGTTCACGTCCGCGTCGTCGAAGCCCTCGAACTCCGGCCAGTCCATCCACACCAGCCCGGGCGCCACCGTCACGTACGCCGCCGGGTGAAAGCGCCGGTTGTCGGGAACCGGGTCCGGCAGGCGGTACTGCACGCCCGCCTTCATGAACCACACCTGCGGCCCGTCCGCCTGAAAGCGGCGCAGGGTGCCGGCCTCGTCCAGCACGTTCAGCGTGTTCTGGTCGGCGCCGGACCAGCCCAGGCCCGCCACCACGTTCAGCGGTCCGGTCACCTGGAACGCGGCGTCCAGGCCCAGCGCGGCGCCGCCGCCGCGGTCCTCGTCCAGGCGGAACTGGCTGCCGCTTTCCGTAAAGACGAAGTAGTCGCCAGAGCCGTAGGGCACGCGAAAGCCGATCCACGGCGTAACGGCAAAGCGCGTGTACGGCACCAGCTCCGCCCGGGGCTCGGAGGCAAAGCCGCCGGGGTCCTGTGCGGCGGCGGCCGCGGGCAGCGCCAGCAGCCCGGCCAGGGCAAGCACACCGAATCGCATCGGGTATTCCTCCAGAAAAGGGTCGAAGAACGAATTTCTTCGGAGGGAGATTTTCCGGTGATTGCCAGCAAGCTAGCGCCCAAAGCGCCGTGGCGGAATAGTTTCCGTCGCAAACACCCGCTGCCACGCCGGACGGATGCAGCTTACCCGCCTGCGCCGCCCCCCCGCCGCCGCGCCAGCCCGGCCTGGGTGACGGTCGTCGGCGCTGTGGAAAGGCGCGCCCCGTGGAACCGCGCCACCACCCCCGCCGGGGCGACCGCCTCCCCCGGCTGCGCCAATCCGCACGTGGCCGCCAGCCATCCCGCCACCCGCTCCGGCGGCACCCCCGCCTCGCGAAGCTCGCCCAGCGAGACGGCGCCGTGCCGCTTGGCCAGCCGCTCGCCGTCGGGCCCCAGCATCAGCGGCACGTGGACGAACTCGGGGACGGGAAGGGCGAGGGCGCGGCAGAGCAGGATCTGCCGCGCCGTGGACGAGAGCAGGTCCGCGCCCCGCACCACGTGCGTCATCCGCATCGCCGCATCATCCACCACCACCGCCAGCTGGTACGCCGCCGCGCCGTCCTTTCGCCGCACCACGAAGTCGCCCGTCTCGGCCGCGGGGTCGAAGCAGCAGTCCCCCATCACCCCGTCGCTGAAGCAGACGTCGCCCGCCTCCACCCGCACCCGGAGCGCGAAGTGCGCCCGCCCGTGCGCGAGCAGCGAGGGCACGGAGGGGTCCACCAGGCGCGCGCGGCAGGTGCCGGGGTAGCGCGGCCCCTCCTCGCCCGCGTGGGGCGCGCTGGCCGCCTGCGCGATGTCGCGGCGGGAGCAGGTGCACTGGAAGAGGCGCCCGTCCTCCGCCAGCCGCCGCAGCGCCGCGTCGTACAACGCCTGCCGCCGCGACTGCACGTAGGGCGCGCAGGGCCCGCCCACGTCCGGCCCCTCATCCCAGTCCAGCCCCAGCCACCGCAGCTCATCCAGCTGCGTCTGCATGATCCCCGGCCGCACGCGCCCCACGTCCAGGTCCTCCACGCGCATGACGAACGCGCCGCCGTGCGCCCGCGCGTGTAGCCACGCGAGCAGGGCCGTGCGCGCGTTGCCCAGATGCAGCGCGCCGGTGGGGCTGGGTGCGAATCGTCCGCGGACCATGCGCGCAAACTTCGCCCCGTGCGGCACCGGGGGCAACGGCGCCGGTGGGATCCGCCGGATCAGACCCGGACCACGCCCTCGGTGCCCAGGCGGCGGATGATCTCGCCCCGCAGGGTGGTGAAGTCCTCGTCCGACAGCACAGGCGTAACGCCGGCGGTGGGGATCGGCGAGTCCAGCTGCACCCACGACACGCACCCCTCGTAGTGCAGAGTGTCGGGGAGCACCACGGGCTGGGGAAGGCGGTAGGCGCGCACGACGAGCGCGTGGACGAACGGCCGGCCGCGGTAGGCGAAGCGCGCGTGCGCGGCGGGCGGGGCAAGCGGGTGCATGCCGTCCAGCCGGTCCAGCACGTCGGGGTGCTCGACCCGGAATACGTCGTCCACCACGGCATACAGGCGGAAGGGGACGGTGCCGCGCGGCGGCGGGGCCAGCGCGTCCAGCAGGGGGTGCAGGTGCCCGGCAAGGTCCGCGGGGTTCTGGTGCCACCCGGTGGGAAAGATCCAGAACTCGCGATGCTCCACGCCGAAGCCGCCCTGCTGCTCGTGGATGCCGCCCTTGCGGATCAACAGCGCGGTGTGCCCCGTGGCCAGCGCCTGCTCGGCCACCGCCCACTCCTTGAGCGCGACGGCGCTACTCGCCCGCATCGGCCGGCGCGAACGGCAGGTTCACCACGCGCGCGGCCGGGCCGTCCGCCGCGCCGACGCGCACCTCGCCCCCGGGCGCCACCTCGCGCCGCACGTACCCCATCGCCACCGTCTGCCCCAGGAGCGGAGAAAAGGCGGCGCTCGCCGTCCAGCCGACCTCCCGCCCCGTCTGCGGGTGCACCAGCGGCGCGCGCGCGGCGGGGGCGGGGGCGTCGCCCAGCAGCAGGCCGCGCAGGTGGCGGTTGACGTGCCCGCGGTGAGCGATGCGGACGATGACCTCCTGCCCCGTGTAGCACCCTTTGTGGAAGGAGATGGCGCGCTCCATCAGCCCGGACGATTCGTACGCCTCCGTGGGGATGGTCTCTTCCGTCAGCTCCATCCCGTACCGCGGGCGCCCCGCCTCGATGCGCAGCGTCTCCAGCACGCCGTGCCCCACCGGCCGCGCGCCGGCGTCGCGCAGCGCCGTCCACAGCGCCGCCGCGCCCTCCGGGGGGAGAAAGACGTCGAACCCGTCCTCGCCCCCCGCCTCGCGCGTCGCCGCCACCAGCACCCGCGCCCCGCCGAACTCCGGCTCCACGAACGCGTCCTCCGCCAGCGCCGGGACCCCGGTCTCCAGGACGGTGGACAGCAGCTCGCGGGCGCGGGGGCCGTAGACGCCGATCTCAACAATCTCGTCCGTGGCGTCCGCCCAGCGGGCGAACAGCGGAGGGACCATCTTCTTCAGGTGCTCGCGCGTGCCCTCCAGCGCCTCGCGCGCGACGTCCACCAGCACCTCCCCGTCCGCGCGGCGAAAGACGCGCACGTCCGCGATCATCCGCCCCTTCGCGGTGAGCATGGCCGCGTAGACGCCGTGGCCGCGCTGCGCCTTCAGCAGGTCGTTGGTGATCAGGCCGTGCACCATGCGCGCGGGGTCCTTGCCCCACAGCCGAAAGCGCGCCCGGTCCGCGCGCTCCGCCACCCCCGCGGACGCGCGGACGGCGCGGTACTCGGCCGCGCCGTCGCCGAAGTGGCGCGCCACGCGGCGCCCGGCCACCTCGCCGAACGCCGCGCCGGCCTCTTCCAGCAGCGGTCCCAGCGCGCCCTCCGCCGGGGCACCGGTGGTCGTATCGGTCATTCTGGTCCCTCGCATCGGTTCACAGGCCGCCCGTGCGCCGGGGGCCGCCGCGTGACGATGCCCCGGGGCGGCCCGTGCGTGCGGCGGCGGCGCGGCGGATCAGCCGCCGGCGGCGCCCTGCCGGCAGAGGTCGCGCAGGCGGTCCTCCGCGCCCTCCAGCTCCGTCACCAGGCGCCGCACCTCGGCGGTGGAGGCGGCGTTGGGAAGCTCCGCCTTGATCTCCTGCCCCTCCCCGCGCGGCAGGTACACCAGCGTCATCTTCCACCCCTCCACGCCGGTCGCCTTGCGCGCCACCAGGTCCACGCTGTACTCGGTGCCGTCGCACGCCAGCCGGTTGGCCAGCCGGTGCTCCTTCCACGAGGAGCTGCGGGATAGTGCCATCTGCCTCTCGTCTCGCCATCCAGTCGGTCATCGTCCATCCACCCGGGAGAAAGTAACGCTTCGGATGATGCGGTGCCACGGGCGAAGATCGCCGGATCGGCCTCCGTCCGAGGCCCGTTCTCAT
>JAHWJJ010000391.1 GCA_019348475.1 Gemmatimonadota bacterium
TGCGCGAGGGGCTCACCCTCGACGACCTGCTGCGGGCGCCCCGGCGCTCGGCGCTGCGGCCGGCCGGCGCGGACCCGCGCACGCGGCTCACGCGCGGCATCGAGCTGGCGATCCCGCTGGTCTCCGCCGCCATGGACACCGGCACCGAGAGCCGGATGGCGATCACCATGGCGCGCGAGGGGGGGATCGGTATCATCCACAAGAACATGTCCATCGACCGGCAGGCCGAGGAGGTGGACCGGGTAAAGCGGTCGGAGAGCGGGATGATCGCCAAGCCGTTCACCATCGGCCCGCGCGAGACGCTGGGCGACGTGCTGCGGCTGATGGAGCGCTCGGCGGTCAGCGGCATTCCCGTGGTGGACGGGGGGCGGCTGGTGGGGATCATCACCAACCGCGACCTGCAGTTCGAGACGGATCGCTCGCGCCCCGTGCACGAGGTGATGACGCCGCAGGAGCGGCTGGTGGTTGCGCCGGTCGGCACCTCGCTGGACCAGGCGCGCGAGATCCTGCACCGCCACCGCATCGAGAAGCTGCCGGTGGTGGACCAGGACGGGGTGCTGCGCGGGCTGATGACGGTAAAGGACATCCGCAAGCGCCAGCAGTTTCCCAACGCCGCCAAGGACGAGCGCGGCCGCCTGCGGGTGGGCGCGGCGATCGGCGCCTCGATGGGCGACGTGGACCGCGCGCGCGCGCTGGTGGAGGCGGGGGTGGACGTGCTGGTGGTGGACACGGCGCACGGGCACTCGCAGGGGGTGCTGGACGCCGTGGGGCGCATCCGCGACGCGTTCCCGGACGCGCAGCTCATCGGCGGCAACGTGGCCACGCGCGAGGGCGCCGAGGCGCTGGTGGAGCGCGGGGTGGACGCGGTGAAGGTGGGCGTGGGACCGGGATCCATCTGCACCACGCGCGTGGTCGCCGGCATCGGCGTGCCGCAGCTTACGGCGGTGCTGGACGCGGTGCAGGGGGCGGGCGGGCGGGTGCCGGTGATCGCGGACGGCGGCATCAAGTACAGCGGCGACGTGGTGAAGGCGCTGGCGGCCGGTGCGCACACGGTGATGATGGGGTCCATGCTGGCAGGGACGGAGGAGAGCCCCGGCGAGGCGTTCCTGCTGGAGGGCCGCCGCTTCAAGATCGTGCGGGGGATGGGGTCGCTGGGCGCCATGAGCGAGGGGTCGGCGGACCGCTACTTCCAGGAGGGGAGCGACGCCCGCAAGTTCGTCCCCGAGGGGATCGAGGGGCGGGTGCCGTACAAGGGTCCCGCGTCGGACACCATCTACCAGCTTACGGGCGGCCTGCGCAGCGGGATGGGGTACCTGGGGTGCGCGGACATCGAGACGCTGCGCCGCGATCCGCAGTTCATGCGCATCACCGGCGCCGGCCTGCGGGAGAGCCATCCGCATGACGTGACGATCACGCGCGAGGCGCCGAACTATCATTCGTGAACGGGTGGGCGGGTGAACGGGTGAAGGGGTGAAGGGGTGAACGGGTGAACGGGTGAACGGGTGGGTGTCGCGCCGCGATCCCGCCGTCCGGCGAACCGCGCGGAACCTCGCGAACGCCCGCGAACGCCCGCGGACCTCGCGACAATCCCGCGGACCTCGCGACCCCGCGGCTAAAGCCGCGGGCTGGGACGGCCATAAGCCCCGTCTTTGCTCGTTCCTCGCAAAACGGGGCTTCACCCGCTCGCGTGGGCGCGGGCCGCGCTTCGCCGCCGGTCAGGTGCAGTGTTCAAGCCCCGTCGGTGAGCGTCAGCGAGCCGAGACGGGGCTTCTGGCATTTCCAGCCGCGGGCTTCAACCCGTCGTGGCGCCGGGGCGGGCGAATCACCGTACCCTCGGCCGCGCCGTCCACCCCGTTCACCCCTTCACCCGTTCACCCCTTCACCCCCGGGCCTGCCCCTTGCAACCGCCCGCACGCCAGGCCTACTCTTCACCCCCGGACGGAGCTTGCGAGGATGGACAACCTGGGCGCATCCCCCCTCAAGATCGTGCTGATCGTGGCGGCGGTGCTGGCGGCCATCGTGCTGTCGTTCTTCATCGGACAGATGGGGGGTGTGCTGGTCGCGATCGGCATCATCGTCATCCTTCTCGTCGCAATGCTCTTTGCCCGCACCAAGACGCCAACCGACTGACCGCACGCATGCCACGCATCCCCCTGCTGCATCTGGCCCACGCCCGCTCCGGCGACAAGGGCGACACCGCGAACGTGGGCGTCATCGCCCTGCGCCCCGAGTTCTACCCCGTCCTGGTTGAGCAGCTGACCACGGAACGGGTGAAGGCGCACTTTCAGGGGATCGTCCACGGGGGCGTGGAGCGGTTCGAGCTTCCCAACCTGGAGGCGCTCAACTTCCTTTTGCACAACGCGCTGGGCGGCGGGGGCACGGTGAGCCTGAAGACCGACGCGCAGGGAAAGGTGCTCTCCACGGCCATGCTGCGGATGGAGGTGGAGGTCCCGGACGACGTCGCCCGCCTGGCCGGGGCGGCGCCCGGCTCGTGAGCGGCGCCGGACCGCTGCTGGTCCGCGACCAGGGCGGGGTGCGCCGCCTGGTGCTGAACCGCCCCGACAAGCGCAACGCCCTGAACGCGGAGCTCGTCGCCGCCCTCAAGTCCGCGCTCCGCCAGGCGGACGCGGACGATTCCGTGCGCGTGGTGGCCATCGAAGGAGAAGGGAAGGACTTCTGCTCCGGCGCCGACCTGTCCGCGCTGCGCAGGATCGCGGAATCGTCCGTGATGGAGAACCTGGACGACGTCGACGAGCTCGCGGAGCTCTTTCTGCTCCCCCGGCGCATGCGCAAGCCGGTGGTGGCGTGCGTGCGCGGCCGGGCGCTGGCGGGCGGATGCGGGCTGGCGACGGCGTGCGACGTGGTCCTGGCGGCGGATACGGCCGAGTTCGGCTACCCCGAGGTGCGCATCGGCTTCGTGCCGGCGATGGTGATGGCCATCCTGCGCCGCAGCGTCTCCGAAAAGCGCGCGTTCGAGCTGATCGTCACGGGCCAGTCCATCGCGGCGGCGGAGGCGGAGCGCATCGGGTTGATCAACCACGCCTGGCCCGACACCGACTTCGACCGGCAGCGCGACCTGTTCCTGGGCGACCTGGCGGCGCGCAGCCCGTCGGCGGTGCAGCTGTCCAAGCGGCTGCTGTACCACGCGGACGGAATGGGCTTTGAGGCGGCGCTGCGCTCCGGCGCCGACGTGAACGTGGTCGCGCGGATGACCGACGACATGAAGGCGGGGGTGGCGCGGTTCCTGGAGCGGGCGTGATGGACCCCATCCGCCGCGCAGACCCCTTCCTGGACTGGAAGGTCCGCATCTTCTTCAGCGGCGCCGTGCTGCTGGCCGCAGGGATCGTCTTCGGCCACCGGGTGCTGGTGCTGCTCGCCATCGTGGTCCTGGCCGTGGGCGCCATTGCCACCGCCATCCTCGCCCGGCGGCACCGGCGCGCGGCCACGGAGGCGGCGGACCCGGAAGATGCCGACGAGGAGCCGCACCCGCTCGCGTAAGCGACGGTCAAACGGTATGGGGATGGTGCGCGCGTAAAACGCGGGAAGCAGGTCACCAGATCGGCCGAGCAGATTCGTCCGTCGGCCGCAGGTGATCTGCCGTCCGGCGCGGCGCCTCCTCCGGAAGGACTCCGTTCCGTATCCGGCATTTCCGGGATCGCCACCCACCCGCTGTTCTCCTTTCACTCACCTCTGCGCCGGCACTCCCCCCGTCGCGCGGGAAGCCATCCGAACGGGCGGTAGTAGCCGTACTCGGCCGCGCTCACGTCGACCGCTTCGCGGGGCGTGCGGCACCACCTGGCGAGCATCCCGGAGTCCGCCACCGCCAGCGCCCCGCCGTGGTAGGTGACCCACCGCATCCCCCCGTCCGGCCCGCGGACCAGCGTGCCCGCGCGGCGCACCGGGTGCCCGCGCGCAATGAACGCCCGTGGCATTGCCCGCAGCACGGGATCGGGTGCTTCCGTCATCCGCTCCAGCGCCCCCGGGCCAAAGATGGAATCCAGCGTCGGCGGATCCGGAACGCGCGCCAGAATGCATCCAACCGCCACGTACGCCGGCCTGGTGGCCGGGTGGTCCGACACCACCGGCACGGTGCCTCCCATCCACGCGTGCTCCCGCACGCTGGGCAGGCGCCTTCGCGGCCAAGCCGGAAGCCGGCGCACCTCGCGGACGGCGGGGGTGCGCACCCCCGTGCACGCGCGGAGGGTGGCGCTGTCGGGGTAGGCGTACAGCGTCTCGGCGAATGCCAGGTACACGCCGCCGTCACCGCGCTGGCGCACCGTCTCTCCATGCCGCACCGGGTCCGGCGGCCGCCCCGCGCCCATCCAGAACCCGACCAGCAGTACCGCGGCCAGCAGCCCCACACCCACCAGCCACCCCGCGCGTTTCCGCGCGGACGGCGGCGGGGCGGCGGCTTCCGCACCCGCGGGCGGCGCGGCGGGCGGCGTCTGCGCGGGCTCCGGCGGCGCTTCCGGGGGGGCGGCCGCTTCGTCGTTGGCCGCGTCGTCGGCCGGCAACGCGGGGATGCCGGCGGAAGGACCGGCTTCCGCTTCGTCGGCGGCCGCGTCATCGGCCGGCAACGCGGGGATGCCGGCGGAAGGACCGGCT
>JAHWJJ010000054.1 GCA_019348475.1 Gemmatimonadota bacterium
CCACCAGCGGCACCAGGATGGAGGTGGTGATGGAGGACGACTGCACCGCCACCGTCACCCCGATCCCCACCAGGATCCCCACCAGGCCGCCGCCGCCGCCGATCACGCGGTTCATCACCCGCTCCACGCTGCCGGCCACCAGCCGCCGCATGTTGCGGGTGATCAGGGCCAGCGCCGTAAAGATGAGCGCGAGGCCCAGCCCCAGCAGGACGAACGCGGTGACGGGGCCGGTGCTCAGCACGTCTTCGGCCAGCCCCACCGGCAGCTTGACGGCCTGCCGGATGGGGCTCTTCCCCATCTCCGACGCCGACATCCCCGAGCGGCCGACGAAGTCCGTCAACGCCCCCGCCATGCGGCTGAGGAAGCCGGTGGCCAGCTCCAGCGGCAGGAGCACGGAAACGGCCAGCAGGTTGAAGAAGTCGTGCACCGTGGCGGCCGCGAAGGCCCGCCGGAACTCCTCCGCCCGGCGAATGCTTCCCAGCGAGGCCAGGGTGCTGGTGACGGTGGTGCCGATGTTGGCCCCCATGATCATCGGCACCGCAAGGGCGAGCGGCAGCGTACCCGCGCCCACCATTCCCACGATGGTGGAGGTGGAGACGGAGGACGACTGCACCAGCACGGTGGCCAGCAGCCCCGCGCACAGGCCGGAGATGGGGTGCGACACCGAGTGCAGGAGCGCCTCCTGAAACCCCTTGCCCAGGGCCGCGATGCCGGCTTCCAGAAAGCCGACGCCCACCAGGAACACGTACAGCAGAAACACCACCAGCACGGCACGCGCCGCGGGAGGAATTCCCCTGGGGGTTCCCCGCCGGTGTGGCTGCGTGCTGCTCCTCGACGAATCTCGCACCCCTTTACCTTGGTCCGGGCGGCACCGCGGCGCGCCTCTCCGTGCTCGCGCCGCCGTTCAATGTGGGGATTGTTCGGCTGAGCGCAACCCACGCAGCCCCCGCCAGTCCGTCGATTCCGCCGATTCCGTCGACTCAGCCGGCTTCGTCGACCCGGTTGGCCTGGTGTATGCCAACGCTGCTGCCGCGGTCCCGGCGCAGCGGCGGCGGCATGGCGATCAGTCCTTTGCCGTCGTGCAGGATGGGAGTGCCCGGTTTTTGCCTGTCCCTCCGCACGCCGAAACCGATCCGCACCCCCGGAGCAGCGTCCCACATGTCGAGCGAGCCGCGCCGCGACTCCGCTTTTTCTTCCCACGCCCCCGGCACGGCGCCGCGGGCGGACCCGGACGCCGTTGTCAACGACCCGGCGCGGCTGGCCGTGGTGCGCGCAACCGGGCTGCTGGACGCGCCCGCCGAGCCGCCATTCGACCGGCTGGTGCGGCTGGCCGCGCGGCTGCTGGGCGTGCCCGTCACCTTTGTTTCGCTGGTGGACGAGAATCGCGACTTCTACCTGGCGTCCACCGGGTTCGACGAGCCGCTGGCTTCGGGCCGGGAGATGGCGGGGCGCACCTTCTGCCACTTCAGCGTCGCCGGCGCCACCCCCGAGCACCCGCTGGTGATCCCCGACACCCGCGCGCACCCGGTGTACCGCGAGGTGCCCACGGTCCATTCGCTGGGCGTGGCGGCGTACGTGGGGGTGCCGCTGGTCGTGGACGGGCAGCCGGTCGGGTCGTTCTGCGCCATCGACACGGCGCCCCACGCGTGGACGGAGGCGGAGGTCGAGGTGCTGCGCGAGCTGGCCGCGAGCGCGCAGCGCGAGATGGAGCTGCGCCGCGCGCTGGACCGGGCCCGGCGCACGGCGCTGGAGATGGAGCGGAGCCACCGCGAACGCGACGAGTTCCTGAACGCCACCACCGACGGCATCTACACCATCGATCCGGACGGGCGCATCCTCTTCGTGAACCGCGCGGCGGCCGAACAGCTGGGATACGAGCCGGGGGAGATCGTCGGCCGCGAGGGGCACGCGCTCTTCCACCACACGCACGCGGACGGAACACCCTACCCGCGGGAAGAGTGCGCCATCTGGCGCGCCGCGGCCGAGGGGCGCACGGTGCAGGTGCACGACGAGGTGCTCTGGCGCCGCGACGGCACCTCGTTTCCCGTGGCGTACGCCTCGTCGCCCGTGCACCGCGACGGGGAGCTGGTGGGGGCGGTGGTCCGGTTCACCGACATCACCGGGCAAAAGCGGGCGCTGGACGGGCTGCACCTGCTGGCCGAGTCCGGCCGCGTGCTCTCGTCGTCGCTGGAACTAGACCAGACCATGCAGGCCATCGCCTCGCTGGCGGTGCCGGCGCTGGCGGAGATGGCGATGGTGGACCTGGTGGAGGAGGGGGTGGTGCGCCGCGTGGCCGCGTCGCACGTGGACGAGCGGGTGCCGGCGCTCTCGGAGCGCGCGCGCCACTTTCCCCCGCGCATCGGCGACCCCGGCCCGCAGTCGCGGGTGCTGCGCACCGGTGAGCCGCTGCTGGTGCGCAACGTCGACGAGGCCTGGATCCGGGCGCTGGACCGCGGGCCCGAGCACGCGCAGCTGATGCGCGAGGTCGCGCCCGACTCGCTGATCGTGGCGCCGCTGCGCTCGCGCGGGGCGGTGCTGGGCACCCTCACCCTCATCCGCACCGCGGCGCGCCCCTGCTTTGACCAGGCGGACCTGGAGCTGGCGGAAGAGCTGGGGCTGCGCGCGGCGCTGGCGGTGGAGAACGCCCGCCTGTACCACTCGGCGCGCCACGCCACCCGCGCCCGCGACGACATGCTGGGGGTGGTGTCGCACGACCTGCGCAACCCCATCCACTCCATCTTCATGAGCTCGTCGTTCCTCAACGAGCTGCTGCCGGAGGGGATGAAGGTGGAGCGCACGCAGGCGGCGGTGATCAAGCGCGCGGCGGAACGGGCCAACCGCCTGATCCAGGACCTGCTCGACATCAGCCACATCGAGAGCGGGCAGCTGTCGCTGCAGCGCGAGCCGCATTCCGCCGCGTCCATCGCGGCCGAGGCGGTGGAGCTGTCCGCCATGCCCGCCGCGGAGCGAGGGATCGCGCTGGTGTGCGGAGAGATGGACCGCGCGGCGCGGGTGATGGCCGACCGGGACCGCGTGGTGCAGGCGCTGGGGAACCTGATCGGCAACGCGCTCAAGTTCACCCCGGAGGGCGGCCGCGTCACCGTCTCCGTCCACGGCCGGGACGGCCGGGTGCACGTGGCCGTGGCCGACACGGGACCGGGGATCGCGCCGGAGCAGCTGCCACGCCTGTTCGACCGCTTCTGGCAGGCCAACCGCAAGGATCGGCGTGGGGTGGGGCTGGGCCTTTCCATCGTCAAGGGGATCGCCGACGCGCACGGCGGCGAGGTGCGCGTGGACACGGCCGAGGGCGCCGGCACCACCTTCACCCTCGTCCTTCCCGCGGCGCCCGACGAGGGCTGACGCCCGAGCAGGCAGAAGCCGTCAGCTGCGCCGCGGACGTTCGGCCGGGACTCCGTCCAGCATTCCGCGGACGCTGATGTCCTCATCCAGCTCGGGCCAATGCACGCCTTGCCCGGAACCGATCAGGCGCAAGTTCGCACGCTGCTCCGGCGTTGCATCCATCAACCGCCACGACCACGCCAGGGGGACGCTCACCGTCCTGCCGTCCACCAGCTCAGCCGTGATCGATTCGTCGGTCACGCGAATGCCGGAAATTCGCGCATCAACTCTGAGAACAGTGCTCATGCCAGGCTTTCTTCATCCGCTATTCGTGCTCCTGAAGGACGTGGGGAGCGCGTCTTACTTCTTCTCCGTGGCGGACTGACGGCCGATGCCGCTGGTCACCTGCCCGGACTGCCAGGGCCGGATTTCCGATGCCGCGCCCGCGTGCGTCCACTGCGGGCGTCCCGCCGGGCCTGCGCGCCCGGCCCTGAATGCCGATGGGCCGCCGACCCGGCGGCGGCACCCGCTGGCCGGTCCAGCCGCCGGGTCCGGGATCCCGCTGCGCGGCGTGCTGCGCGGGCTGGCGGTGGCGTCGGTGGCGGGGCTGGTGGGGGTGCGCTGGGTGTACGGGGGCAGGTGGGAGGGGATGGACCTGCTGCTCTCCGCCTTGATACCCATCGCCATCGGGGCTTCGCTGCTCCTGATGGAGCCGCCGGAGGCGACGGCCGTGCGCACGCGGGCAGGCCGGCGGCGCGGCAACTGGGGCGTGTGGTTCTCGGAACGGGAGGCGCGCAGGGAATTCCACTGGAACGTCGTCGCCGGCTGGGCGTTCCTGCTGATCGGCGCCGTCACGCTACTCGCTTCCGCGCTCTGATACCGGCTTGCGGAGGACGTTCTGGAATCGGCGCCGGGCCGCCGCCACGGAGGAGAGCGGCTGCCGCAGGAAGGCTCATCATCACCCGAAGCGCTGCTCGTGGGGCTTCCCCCACGCGCGGCGCTGGCGGCCCACGGCCCCCGCGAGGTGGTTTCGCGTGTAGACGACGTCCCGCAACAGTTCGCCTGACCGCGCCCCAACGCTGTCCCTTGTCCCCTTGTCCCCCCCCGACAGCCCCGCGAACGACTTCGTTGCACTCCAGACCATCACTCTATAACTGTTCCCTCCTGGTCCACTCGGCAGGCGTCCGGAACCCGCGGAGGAACGGCATGCGCATCGGAGTGATCGACCTGCTCGGTAAGGAGCCGCCCAGGAACGGCTATTCCCGCTTCATGCGGATGAACAACGCCAGCATCATGCCCCAGGTGGTGGCGGTGTGGTGCGAGCAAGAGGGGCACGAGGTGCACATGGCGTACTACTCCGGCCCGGAGCTGATCGCCGGCTCCGTGCCCGACGACGTGGACGTGATGTTCATCACCGCGTTCTCGCAGGCCGCGCTGCTGGCGTACGCCATGAGCAACTACTACCGGCAGCGGGGGGTGATCACGGTGCTGGGGGGCCCGCACGCGCGGTCGTACCCGGAAGACGCGCAGCAGTACTTCGACTACGTGGTGGGGATGTGCGACAAGGAGTTGCTGTGCGACATCCTGAACGATGCCGAGCAGCACCGCCCCCTGGGGCAGTACGTCTCGGCGACCCGGCAGCCGCACGTGCTCCCCGGGCTGCGCGAGCGGTGGAAGTTCCTGCGGCCGGCCATGGAAAAGGCGAAGCTTCTGCGCCTGGTGCCGGTGATCGGCAGCCTGGGGTGCCCGTACAAGTGCAGCTTCTGCATCGACGCCGTAACGCCGTACGTGGCGCTGGACTACGACGTCATGAAGGACGACATGCGCTTCTTCCTGGAGACGAAGCTGCCGCGCTCATGCCTGGTGTGGCACGATCCCAACTTCGGCATCCGCTTCGACGACTACCTGGATGCCATCGAAGAGGCGGTGCCGCGGGGCAGCATAACCTTCTTTGCCGAGATGTCGCTGGCGCTGCTCAAGGAAGACAACCTCAAGCGGCTGCAGCGCAACAACTTCAAGGCCATCGCGCCCGGCATCGAGTCGTGGTTCGACATCGGCGACAAGTCGCGGATGCGCAACGTGCGGGGGATGGAGAAGGTGGAGCGGATGGCCGAGCACGCCAACCTGGTGAACTCGTACATCCCCTACACGCAGTGCAACCTGATCTTCGGGCTGGATTCCGACGACGGGCCGGAGCCGTTCGAACTCACGAAGCGGTTCATCGACAAGGCGCCCGGCGTGTACCCGCACCTGGCGCTGCTCTCCGCGTTCGGGCGCAACGCCGAGCTCAACCTGCAGTACCAGCGCGAGGGCCGGGTGCTGCCGGTGCCGTTCCACTTTCTGGACCTGGTGCAGGCGATGAACGTAAAGCCGGCCAACTACGGGTGGGTGGAGTTCTACACGCTGGTGTGCGAGACCTTCGACTACTGCTTCTCGCCCAGGGCGCTCACGCGGCGGCTGTTCGCCAACCCCAGGCCGCTGCTGGGGCTGGAGCAGTTCTTTCGCGGCGTGTCGTCGGAGCGGAACAACCGGCTGGGCCACCACCGCAAGATGCTGCGCTGGCTGCAGGAAGACGCCGAGGTGCGCGACTTCTTCGAGGGCGTGACGCCCGAGATCCCCACGGTGATGGTGAACCAGATCCGGCAGCACCTGGGCCCGCTGTGGGAGTGGCTTCCGGAGAACGCCCTGCACTACGACCCCAACGCGTACCTGCACTCCGGCTCCACCCATCCGCTCCCCGTCGCGCTGGCGTAGCCGCACACGCGGGTTCCGGCGGACGGGCCGAGGATGGGCGCGGATCATGGGATCGGACGGATGACCTCACGCGGAGGGCGCGGAGGAACGCGGAGCGGACTGCGCTCTCCGCGTTCCTCCGCGTCCTCTCGCGTGAGGCGGTTCTTCTCCTGAAGTTCCTAGAACTCTGTCGATTTCGCTGATTCGGCGCGCTGAGCGGCATTGACGGTGGGCGAATCTGCCCGCATCTTTGGGCAGACCTGCACAGGAGGCGTTCATGGAGTGGCTTGAGACCGCGCGCGCCCTCGGCGGCACAGCGGTGCTGGGTGAGGAGGTTACGTCCGGCCCCGCGTTCGTCCAGCAGATCGAGGAGGGGCTCCCCACGCGTGTGCTGGCGCAGCTCAAGCGGTACAGCCAACTCTCCGACGCCGACCTCACGTCGGTGATTCCGCGGCGGACGTTTTCAAGCCTGCGCACCCTCAGCCGCCTTACGCCCGAGCAGTCGGACCGCGTTGCACGCACGGCCGGCGTCGCCGCACTCGCGCAGCGCGTCTTTGGCGATGCAGGCAGTGCCCGCGAATGGCTCCTTGCGCCCAACCCCGCACTCGGCCACCAGACGCCGCTGCGCATGCTGCGGACGGGAAGCGGGGCCGCCGTCGTCGAGGCGGTGCTGATCCGGATCGAGCACGGCGTATACGAGTGAGGCGGGTCTGGAGGCTGGCCAGCGGACGCTACCCTCCCCTCACCGGTGAAGGAGCGCGGCTGGTGGGCGGGCGGTGGAATTCGCCTGGACACCCTCTCATCTACACGTCCGACTCTCTCGCGCTCTGCCTGGCTGAATGCCTGGTCCACGTCCCCGGGCGCCTGCCGGCGGACTACGTCGCGTTCACGATCGCGTTGCCGGAGGACTCCGTCGAGAGCATCGACGTACAGTCGCTGGAGGCGGACTGGCGGCGCGACCTGGGGCTTACGCGGGCCATCGGTGACGGGTGGCTGGCGGCGGGCAGAACGCTTGCGCTGGTGGTCCCGAGCGCCGTTCTCCCCGACAGCAGCAACATCCTCGTGAATCCGCTGCATCCACGTTCCGCCGAGATCCAGCTGGTCGCGCAGCAGCCGTTCCAGTTCGATCCGCGGCTGCGTCCTCTTCCCTGACCTGCATTGATGTCCGACGATTCCATCCCCCTGCTTCCCGCGCACGAGGTCGCGCGGCGCGTGCGCGCCCGCGACGTTTCGCCCGTGGAGGTGCTGGACGCGTGCATGGCTCAGGTGGAGCGGCACAACCCCGCGCTGAACGCCGTCGTCACGCTGAACCACCGGGCGCGGGACGAGGCGGGCGAGATCGAGCGCCGCATCGCGCGCGGGGAGGACGTGGGGCCGCTGGCGGGGGTGCCGGTGGGGATCAAGGACGTGACCGAGGTCGCCGGCGTCCGCACCACCTACGGCTCGCCGCTGTTCGCCGACCACGTGCCCGCGGAGGACGCGGAGGTGGTGCGGCGGCTGCGCGCGGCCGGCGCCGTGATCCTGGGCAAGACCAACACGCCGGAGTTCGCGGCCGGGGGCAACACCTTCAACCCGGTGTTCGGGCTGACCCGCAACCCGTGGAACCCCGAGCGGAGCGCCGGCGGCAGCACCGGCGGCGGCGCCGTAGGGCTGGCCACGGGGATGTTCGCGCTGGCGCAGGGGACGGACCTGGGCGGGTCGCTGCGCATCCCCGCGTCGTTCTGCGGGGTGGTGGGGCTGCGCCCGTCCGTGGGCCTGGTCCCCACCTGGCCGCAGGAGTACGCGTGGGACCCGGTGCAGGTGACCGGGATGATGGGGCGCACGGCCCAGGACGTGGCGCTCGGCCTCCAGTCCGTTGCCGGACCCGGCGAGTACGCGCCGCTCGCGCAGCCCGTCGCCGGGCGCGACTTCGCGGCGGCCGTGCGCCAGGCGGACGTGCGGGGCCAGCGCTTCGCCTACTGCCGCGACATCGCGGGAATCGGCATCGACGCGGACGTGGAGCGCGTCTGCCGCGACGCCGCGTTCGCGCTGCGGGACGCGGGCGCCCAGGTGGAGGAGATCCAGCTGGACCTGTCGTACGCGCGCCGGCCGTTCCTGGCGCTGCGGGGCCACTGGTTCGTTTCGCAGCTGTATCCGCACCTGGACCGGATCGACCAGTTCGGCGTGAACGTGGCCAACAACGTCCGCGCCGGCCTCAAGGTCACGCCGACGGAGCTGGCCGAGGCGGAGGTGACGCGCAAGCGCATCTGGGACCAGTTCCGCGCCCTCTTCCGCACCTTCCACCACCTGCTGACGCCCACGATGGCCGTCCCTCCCTTTCCCGTCGAGGAGAACTTTCCCCGCACGGTGGGCGGGCGCGAGATGGAGACGTACGTGGACTGGATCGCGCCGACCTTCGTCCTGAGCATGACGGGGCTGCCGGTGGCGTCCGTCCCCGCGGGGCTGGACGGCGCGGGGATGCCGGTCGGGCTGCAGATCGTCGCGCCGCCGCAGGGGGAAGAGCGCGCGCTCGCCACGGCGGGGATCGTGCAGCGTATGCGCCCGCTCTCCCGCCCGCCGATCCTGTCGGGCGGGGGCTGAGCGCGAACCTCGTCCACCGGCACCGCGCCCCGCGCGGCCGGCGCGCATCCACCCGCCAGGAGAACGCCCGCATGCCTTACGCAGCCCGAATCGAGCCCGGCACCCGCGTGCGCCTGCAGGACCACGACCCGGCGGACACGGCGGGGCTGGACAAGGAGTCGGGGAAGGCGCGCTTCGCCGAGCTGAACGCGGAGCTGGACGAGATCCAGGAGGAGCTGCACGCGGCGGGGACGCACAGCGTGCTGATGATTTTGCAGGGGATGGACACCAGCGGAAAGGACGGCGCCATCCGCGGCGTGATGCACAACCTGAACCCGCAGGGCGTGCGGGTGGAATCGTTCAAGGTGCCCACCGACCAGGAGCTGGCGCACGACTTTCTGTGGCGCATCCACAGGGCAGCCCCGCCCCGGGGACAGTTCGGCATCTTCAACCGCTCGCACTACGAGGACGTGCTCGTGGTCCGCGTACACGAGCTGGCCCCGGAAAAGGTGTGGCGCGCGCGATACGAACACATCAACCGCTTCGAGGCGCTGCTGGCCGACAGCGGCACGCTCATCTTCAAGTTCTTTCTGCACATCAGCAAGGACGAGCAGGAGAAGCGGCTGCACGCACGCGAGCAAGACGTGGCAAAGGCGTGGAAGCTTTCCGCCGGCGACTGGCGCGAGCGCGAGCTGTGGGACCGCTACCAGGAGGCGTACGAGGATGCGCTCAGCCGGTGCAGCACCCAGGCCGCGCCGTGGTACGTGGTGCCCGCGGACCGCAAGTGGTTCCGCAACCTGGCCATCACCGAGGCGCTGGTGGAGCGGCTGCGCGGCTGCCGCGAACACTGGCGCGACGCGCTGGAGGAGATGAGCCGGCTGAAGCTCGCGGAGCTGGAGGCCTACCGTACCCTCCGTGACGATTCCAGCCGGTAGGCCGCTACGAGGCGCGGACAGGCTTACAGCAGGGATGGCCGGATCCGCGCCGCGCCCCCTCCGCTCGCTCAGGCTCGCACCTCCCCCAAAAACCCCTGGGGGAAGGTTGAACTGCACTTTCATCCCTGGGGGGTGCGCAGCGCCGGGGACTCAGGATGGCAGCGGCTCGTTGTCGGAGAGCGGCTCGCGCTGGCGGGATCGCCCGCCGTACCCGCACATTGAGCATCGGCGCGGCGCTCCGCACGGATTCCATCCGAGAACTGATCCGATCCCCATGACCACCGTGTCCCGCAGGTCCAGCGTATCCGAGAAGGCCAGCCGCTTTACCGAGTCCGTCATCCGCGAGATGACGCGGCAGGCGATGAAGTACGGCGCGGTAAACCTGGCGCAGGGGTTCCCCGACTTCGGTGCGCCGGAGGCAATCAAGCAAGCCGCCATGGACGCCATCGCCGGCGACGTGAACCAGTACGCCATCACCTGGGGCGCGCGCGACTTTCGCGAGGCGCTGGCCAGAAAGACGGCGTGGCACCTGGGGATGGAGATCGACCCGGAGCGCGAGATCACCGTCACCTGCGGCAGCACCGAAGCGATGATCGCCACGCTGATGGCCACGGTGGATCCCGGCGAGGAGGTGGTGATCTTCGAGCCGTTCTACGAGAACTACGCGCCCGACGCCATCCTCTCCGGTGCCAGACCCGTCTACGTAAAGCTGCACCCGCCCGCGTGGAGCTTCGACCCCGACGAGCTGCGCGCCGCGTTCACGGAGCGGACGAAGGCCATCATCCTCTGCAATCCCAACAACCCCGTCGGCAAGGTGTTCACCCGCGAGGAGATGGAGTTCATCGCCGCGCTGTGCAAAGAACATGATGCGCTCTGCATCACCGACGAGATCTACGAGCACATCCTCTACACGCACGCGGACGGCACGCCGGCGCGGCACGTCTGCATGGCGCAGCTGGAGGGGATGCGGGAGCGCACGGTGGTCATCAACTCCATGTCCAAGACGTACTCGGTGACCGGGTGGCGCGTGGGGTATGCCATCGCCCCACCCGAGATCACCGGCGCCATCCGAAAGGTCCACGACTTCCTGACCGTGGGCGCCGCCGCGCCGCTGCAGGCCGCCGGGGCCTTCGCGCTGTCGCTGCCGCCGGAGTACTACGACAACCTGCGCGCGGAGTACCAGGCGCGGCTGGACCTGTTCGTGCCCGCCGTGGAAAAGGCGGGATTCGGCGTGACGCGGCCGGAGGGGGCGTATTACGTGATGACGGACATCAGCGCCTTCGGCTTCGCCAACGACGTTGAGTTCGCCATGCACCTGGTGCGCGAGGTGGGCGTGTCGTGCGTCCCCGGCAGCAGCTTCTACCACCGCCCGGAGGACGGCGCCCAGCAGGTGCGGTTCTGCTTCTGCAAGAAGGACGAGACGCTGCTGGCCGCCGTGGACCGCCTGGCGAAGCTGTCGTAGCTCCGCGGCAGACACTTCTGGTTCGGGAGGATGGATGAACGGCGTACCGCCGGACGACGAAGACGTGTTTCCCGGCTCCCGGGGCTCCGCGCACCTGGTGGAGTGGATCGACCAGCAGCTGGTGGACCTGCGCGACGGGCGCGTGAACGATGCTCGCGCGGCGCTGGAGGCCGAGGAGTGGCGCGCGCTCAACCTGTCCGGCATCCCCCAGCCGATCGTCAACCAGCTTCGCGAAAGCCTGGACCACGCGGCCGAGGCGCTGGGCAATCCCGCCGGTTCGGTGGCCGAGGCCGAAGCGGCGCTGCTGATGGCCCGCTCGCGCTTCATGCCCGGCGCGTAGACGCAGCAAGCATCGACGTGCAGCCGGAGAGACGGGCATGCGTGTGATCGGGTGCTGGTGCTGGCGGTGCTGGCGGCGGGCGCGACCCGCTAAGGCGTGGCGGCCGCGGCGGGGGCGCGCAGCAGCGTGTACGGGTTCAGGTCCCGCCCGCGCCACCAGCGGTTGGGGTCGTTCACCACGAAGACGGCAAAGTGCAGGTGGGGCGCCCCGGTCACGTTCCCCGTGCTCCCCACGTACCCGATCACGTCGCCCTGGCGCACCAGGTCGCCCTCCTTGAGGCCGGGGCGCCAGCCGTCCAGGTGGGCGTAGTAGTAGATGGTGCGCCCGTCCAGGTCGCGCTCGTACACGGACAGGCCGCCCACCGCGTTGGAGTCGCGCTTCACGATCACGCCCGCCGCCGCCGCGACCACCGGAGTGCCGCGCGGCGCGAAGATGTCGACGCCCTTGTGCGCCCGCCCCCCGGAGCGCGGTGCGCCGTAGGTGTCCTTCAACTCGCTCACGCGCACCCCCGCTACCGGCACGATCAGCCCCGCGGACCGCACCGGACGCAGGCTCTCGCGCGTGGGGAACGACACCACCAGCACGCGCTCGGACGCCGCCAGGTAGACCAGCAGCCCCAGCAGCAGCGCCGCCTCCAGCAGCGCGGCCGCGATCACCACCTTCCGGAACGACAGGCGCACCCGCATCCGGTCCCCGCCCTGTCAGAGGATGAAGCCTTCTCCGGCGGGCATGAAGCGGACCGGAGGCAACCGCTCACGTCGAAAGCAGCGGCGCGGCGGATTCTCCCCGTGCCGCTGCGTCTCTCCCCCGACCTCGTCCTCCGCGTCAGCCCGTGCCCGCCAGGGAATCCAGCTTCGACCCGGCCTCCGCCAGTTCCGGATCCAGTCGGCTGACCACGCGCAGCGCCTCGCGGGGAAACGCGCGCAGCAGGTAGAGCAGCCGGAAGGTGGCGCCGGACGCCAGCTTTCCTTTGCGCAGCTTGGAAACGTACCCGGGCGACAGGGTGGCGAACCGCTCGATCTGCACCTGCGTAAGCCCCGCCCTGCGAAGGTCGTTGATCAGCGCCCGCTGCTGCCGCAGGCGCTTGCGCCGGTACGACCGTTCCAGCGCGTCGTCGAGCGCCCCGGTGTTCTCACGGTTCAGCGCCATGTCTCCACACACCCCGCACACGGGCAGGATAAGATCCTCGCGGATACGGACGCGGGGATCATCCCGATGTCCCATCACCATTCCCGCGACGTTCGTGGGGCGCAGGGTGCCTACGCCGCACCCGCCGCAGGGACGATCCGTACCAGCAGGCTTCATTGAAACCTCCGGGTTGATGCGCGTACCACGCCGCTCCGGGTGGCAAGGTCATGCGCGGCAGGATGGCACGAGACGATGCCGGGCTGTCCGTCGTGCATGCTGATCTCGATCTTGAGGTACCAGCCATCTTCCTCGATGACTTTCCCGTACACGTCCATCAGTTGGCCGTCGGGCATCTTGACGGTGTGCGCGTAATCGCCTTCCTGAAGCGAGAGTACCGCGCGCCGGGCGTACTCACGGGCCTCTCGCGGTCTGCACTCACGCAGCCGTTGAATGCAAGTCAGGGCGCGCGTCACATAGACGTGGAAGTTGCCGGCTCGCACCTGCGCCTGGAACTGCGCCAGGTCGACGGCCGGGCCCGGTACGCTTCTCCCCAGCGGCAGTGGCATTGGACTCAGTCCTATTGTAAGCGAAACCGCCTCCCCTGTAAAGGAGGCGGCAACAGGATGAAAGAGGGCCCAGTATGCCAGGCCGAGGGGCGGAGCGCAATGGACACTCCGAACACGCCAGCCGTGGGTAAACGTGGTCAGTTGAACAGCTTCGCCACCTCCGGTTTCAGCACCTTGCCCATGGCGTTGCGGGGAAGCGCGTCCACGCGCCGCAGGTCGCGGGGAAGCTTGTAGGGGGCCAGGTGCTCGCGCGCCCACTCCTGGAGCGCCTCGAGCGTAAGGCCGCTGTCCTCCGGCGTCTCCACGGCCGCGCAGACCCGCTCGCCCCACTGCTCGTCCGCCACGCCCACCACGGCGCACTCGCCGATCAGCGGGTGCGTGCGCAGCACTTCCTCGATCTCCAGCGCGCTGACCTTGTACCCGCCGGTCTTGATGATGTCGACGCTGCGGCGGCCCAGGATGCGGTAGTAGCCGTCCTCCACCACCGCCACGTCGCCGGTGCGGAACCAGCCGTCGCGGAACGCCTGTGCGGTGGCCTCGGGGCGGCGCCAGTACTCCAGGAACACGCCGGGCCCGGCGATCTCGATCTCCCCCGGCGTGCCGGGCTCCACCTCCGCGCCCTCCTCGTCCACCAGCCGCGCGCGCACGCCGGGGAGCGGCACGCCCACGAAGCCGGGGCGCCGCTCGCCGCGCAGCGGGTTGCTGAGCGCCATCCCGATCTCCGTCATCCCGTAGCGCTCCAGCAGCACGTGGCCGCTGATCTCGCGCCAGCGCTCCAGCGTCCGCACCGGGAGCGCGGCCGAGCCGCTGACCATCAGCCGCATCCGCCGGCACCCCGCCGACATCCGCTCCCGCCGCTCCGCGCCGGCGTCGTCATAGGCGGCGATCAGGCGGCCGTAGACGGTGGGGACGGCCATGAACAGCGTCAGCCGCCCGCTCTCGATCACCCGCCACGTCTGGTCCGCGTCGAAGCGCGGCAGGATCTCGCACGCCGCGCCGGACCAGAGGGCGCAGGCCAGCACGTTGACGATGCCGTGCACGTGGTGCAGCGGCAGGACCAGCAGCGTGCGGTCGTCCGCC
>JAHWJJ010000055.1 GCA_019348475.1 Gemmatimonadota bacterium
CGCCCGCCGGCAGCAGCCTGGTGGAGATCAAGTCGCCGATGGTGGGCACCTTCTACCGCTCGCCGGCCCCCGAGGCCCCGTCGTACGTCGAGCTGGGCAGCCGCATCGCCAAGGGGCAGACGCTGTGCATCCTCGAGGCGATGAAGCTGATGAACGAGCTTCCCGCCGAGGTGAACGGCACCGTCCGCGAAATCTGCGTGGAGAACGGCGAGCCCGTGGAGTACGGGCAGGTTCTCTTCCGCATCGAGCCGGCGTGAGCGAGGCGGCAGGGACCGCGGCCCCCGCACCGCAGGGAGGCCGCGCGGAGTTCAACCTGCGCGACGCGCTGCAGGAGATGGTGCGCAGCAACGCCAGCGACCTGCACCTGAAGGTGGGGCGCCCGCCGGTGCTGCGCATCAACGGCGAGCTGAACGACACACGGCTGGCCGTGCTGCGCCCCGAGGACCTGAAGCGCTGCGCCGAGCAGACGCTGAGCCCGCGCCAGCGCGAGGAGTTCGCCGAGCGCAAGGAGATCGACTTCGCCATCGGCGTGCAGGGGCTGGGGCGCTTTCGCGCCAACATCTTTCAGCAGCGCGGCACCTACGGGATGGCGTTCCGCGCCATCCCCTTCGAAGTGCCCACTCTGCAGTCGCTGGACCTTCCCCCGGTCATCGAGCAGGTGGCCCTTTCGCCCCGCGGGCTGGTGCTGGTGACGGGGGTCACGGGGTCGGGAAAGTCGACCACGCTGGCCGCCGTGGTGCGGCACCTGAACGAGCGGCGCCCCGTGAACATCGTCACGGTAGAGGACCCCATCGAGTTCCTGCACCGCGACGCAAAGGCCATCGTCAGCCAGCGCGAGGTGGGGAGCGACACGCACAGCTTTCACGACGCGCTGCGCCACGTGCTGCGGCAGGACCCCGACGTCATCATGCTGGGCGAGATCCGCGACCGGCCGTCCATGGAGACGGTGCTCAAGGCCGCGGACACGGGGCACCTGGTGCTGTCGACGCTGCACACCACCGACGCCGCCCAGACCATCGGGCGCATCATCAGCTTTTTTCCGCCCCACCAGCACCAGGAGATCCGGGGGATGCTGGCCAACGCGCTGCGCGCCGTGGTCAGCCTTCGTCTGATCCCCCGCGCCGACCGCCCCGGGCGCGTTCCCGCGGCCGAGGTGCTGGTGAACACCGCCGCCATCGCGCAGTTCATCCGCACCGGCGACGAATCGCAGTCCATCCCCGACCTGATCGCCGAAGGGCAGGTGCAGTACGGGATGCAGACCTTCGACCAGTCGCTGCTGGAGCTGTACCGCCGCGGCTGGATCAGCTACGAGTGGGCGGTCCACTACGCCAGCAACCCCTCCGAGTTCGCCCTTCGCGTCTCCGGCGTACAGCCGGGCGAGCAGGAGATGGACTGGACGGGCCGGCGCGACGACTGAACCGACAGGATAGAGTGTTCCGTAAAGTCTTGATCGCCAACCGGGGCGAGATCGCCCTGCGGGTGATTCGCGCGTGCAGGGAGCTGGGGCTGCGCACCGTCGCCGTCTACAGCGAGGCCGACCGCGAAAGCCTGCACGTGCGCTTCGCCGACGAGGACGTGTGCATCGGGCCGCCGTCCGCGCGCGAAAGCTACCTGAACATCCCGCGCATCATCGCCGCCGCCGAGATCACCGGCGCCGACGCCATCCACCCCGGCTACGGGTTCCTGGCCGAGAACGCCGAGTTCTCGGAGATCTGCGAGGCCAGCGAGATCACCTTCATCGGCCCCACGCCGCAGCAGATCCGGCTGATGGGCGACAAGGCCACGGCGCGCAGCACCATGCGCGAGGTGGGGGTGCCCATCGTTCCCGGCACCGACGCCATCGCCGATGCCGACGAGGCGCTGGCGGCGGCGCGCGAGATCGGCTTTCCCGTGCTGATCAAGGCCGCGGCCGGCGGCGGCGGCAAGGGGATGCGCGTGGCCAACGACGAGGGCGACTTCGTGGCCGCCTTCGGGATGGCGCGCGGCGAGGCGGGGGCGGCGTTCGGCGACGACAGCGTCTACGTGGAAAAGTACCTGGCCCGGCCGCGCCACATCGAGTTCCAGATCCTGGGCGACACCCACGGCCGCGTCGTCCACCTGGGCGAGCGCGACTGCAGCATCCAGCGCCGCCACCAGAAGCTGCTGGAAGAGGCCCCCTCCCCCGCCCTCACCCCCCAGCTGCGCGCGGCCATGGGCGAGGCGGCGGTGCGCGGCGCGAAGGCCATCGACTACGTGGGCGCGGGGACCATCGAGATGCTGCTGAACGAGGACAACTCGTTCTACTTCATGGAGATGAACACCCGCATCCAGGTCGAGCACCCGGTCACGGAAATGTGCACGGGGTTCGACCTGGTCAAGGAGCAGATCCGCGCGGCGGCGGGGCTTCCGCTGTCCATTCCCGAGACCGAGATCCGGCTGCGGGGGCACGCCATCGAGTGCCGCATCAACGCGGAGGACCCGGCGCGCAACTTCGCCCCTTCGCCGGGCATCATCCACACCTTTCACCTTCCCGGCGGGCCGGGGGTGCGGGTGGACACGCACGCGTACGCGGGCTACAGGGTGCCGCAGTACTACGATTCGCTGCTGGGCAAGCTGATCGTGCACGGCGCCACGCGTGAGGAGGCGATCGGGCGGATGAGGCGCGCGCTGATCGAGACGGTGATCGAGGGCGTGCACACCACCATCCCCTTTCTGCTGCAGGTGATGGATAACCCCGAGTTCGTGGCCGGCCAGGTGGACACCAAGTCGCTGGAGCGGTGGATGACGGTGCGGGCGGGTGGCTGAGATGAAGCTGGACGTGCTGCTGACCCCCACCGAGCTGCTCCCCTCGGAGATCTCCGGACGCACCGTGGTGGTGCTGGACGTGCTCCGCGCCTCTACCTCGATCGTCGAGGCGCTGGCGGCGGGGGCGCGGACGCTGTACCCGGTGGCCACCATCGAAGAGGCCATCGGCCTGGCGAAGACGCTGGGCCGCGACGAGGTGCTGCTGGCGGGGGAACGCAAGGCGCTCCCCATCGAGGGCTTCGACCTGGGCAACTCGCCCGGCGAGTTCACGCCCGAGCGGGTGAGGGGCAAGACGGTGGTGATGTCCACCACCAACGGCACCATCGCCATTACCGCGGCGGCGGGCGGGGCGCGGGTCATCGTGGGCGCGTGGCTCAATTTTCAGGCGGTGGTGGACGAGCTGGTGCGCACGCAGGCGGAGCCGGTGCTGCTCTGCGCCGGGCGCGACCGGGCGTTCGGCCTGGAGGACGCGGTGTGTGCCGGGCAGATCGCCGCCGCCCTGGTCAAGGCGCTCCCCGACGTGGAGTGGGAGATGAACGACGGCGCCGTGGCGGCGCTGGCGCTGGCGGAGGAGTTTTCGGACCCCGCCAGGCTCTTTCCCCACACCGCGGCCGGCCGGGCGATCATCGAGGCCGGGCTGGGCGACGACCTGCCCTACTGCGCGCAGACGGACCTGCGCGACGTGCTCCCCGTGCTCGACGGCCGCCAGATCGTGCTGGCGGCGGTGGAGGCGGAGCCGTAGATCGGTGGATCGGACAAGGGATGAGGCCGGGCGGATGAAGTGAATCCGTCCGGCCTCTTGCGTTCCGGGGCGGCTAACGGTGAAAAGAATGCTGGATTGAAACTGTCGTACCGCATGCGTGGTTCTTTGTGTGTGTATTGGAGGCCGACACGGCGTCTCATAGCGAATCCGTTCTCCGCGTCCTCATTCGGTTCCTCCGCGTCCTCCGCGTGATGCTTTTGGGGGTCTGCAACAGACGACCGGGGCGATTTGGTATCACGCGCAGTAGAACTGTCACCGTGGGAACCGGTACCACAGGAGCAGCACGCCGCACGCGCGGGCGCAGGGATTGGAACTCGCGGCGGCGTTGCGTCGTAGGGAACGCCACGCCGGAGAAGGGGCGAACCCGCAACCAACGGATCCATGACGAAGATCGCCGGAGCGGTGGGGCTGGCCCTGCTCGCCCTGTTCATGCTCGCGGGCTTCCTGAACAGCGACACCGACGTGTCCGCGGGGGCGCGGCTGCTGGCGCTGGGCATCACGGTGGTGCTTCCCGCGGCGGGCGCGGTGCTGCTGGCGCGCAGCCACTTCGCGGAAAAGAGCCGGCTCACGGGCCGCCGTGCGGAGCTGCGCCGGCACGCGACGGAAGCCGAGCTTCTGCGGCTGGCGCAGGGGCGCGGGGGCAAGCTGCTGGCCGTGGAGGCGGCGATGTCGCTGCACCTGCCGGAGGACGCCGCCCGTGAGGCGCTGGACGTGATGGTTGCGCGTGGCCGCGCCGAGCTGGAGGTGACGGACGAGGGGAACCTGGTGTACACCTTCCCCACGCTCAAGGCGCTGGGCGACAAGTCCACGGCGCGAGGGATTCTGGATGCGTAGCCCCGGGCCCCTGCGCCTCTCGTGCCCGGCGTGCCTGGGCGTGGCGCTGGAGAAGGTCTCCGCGGCGCCGGGGGTGGAGATCGACCACTGCCGGCGGTGCGGCGGCACCTGGATTCTGCGCGAGCAGACGGCGCAGCTGCGCGCGGTCCCCGCCGCCGCCCTGCGCGCCACGATCTCGCGCGCGCCGGACGCGGCCTTCGCCTGCCACGCCTGCCACGCGCCGATGGGGCGCGATGCCGCGGCGTGCCCCTCGTGCAGCTGGAAGAACACGCTGGAATGCCCGGAGTGCGGCAAGGCCATGCGCCGGCACACCGAGCGGGACGTGACGGTGGACGTGTGCCGCGGGTGCAGGGCCGTGTGGCTGGACCACCACGAGCTGGCGTCCATCTGGGCGGTGGCCGCCGCGGGGGTGGCGGCGCATTCGCGGGTGGGTGGCAGGATCACCGCGGCTGGCGGAGACGCCGGCGCGTTCCTGCTGGATGCGCTCTGGTACGCGCCCGACCTCGTCGTGTACTCCGCCTACTACGGGGCGCAGGCGGGCGCGCACGCGATCAGCGCCGGCGCGGAGGCCGCCGCCAACGCGCCCGGCCTGCTGGCCGCGACGCCGGAGCTGGTCGCCGGCGCCGCGGAAGCCGCCGGAGAGGCGGCCGGCGGGGTCTTCAGCCTGATCGCCGAGATCATCGGCGGCCTCTTCGAGGGCCTGGGCTGACGCGCCGGGGCGGGATGGCCGCGGGGCAGCCGCGGGGCAGCCGCGGGCTAAAGCCCGCGGCTGGAGCGGCCAGAAGCCCCGTCTCGGCTCGTTACACTCGCCGAACGAGGCTTCATCCGCGGCGCCCCCGCGTCCACGCACTCCGCATCGATCCGCACTTTTCGCACTTTCGCACGTTCGCACTCACGCACTCACGCACTCACGCACTCACGCACTCACGCACTCCCCCTCAACCCGGCAGTTGGCCGAAACGCCCGTCCACGCTATCTTGTTGCTCCAGACGTTCCTTCCCTGAAGTCGCTCGGCACTGCTCTACCTGGAGCCGAATGCTTTCCCTGGACGACAAGCAGCGCCGCGAGCTCTGGGGGCTGGGCCTTTTTGCCCTGGCCCTGCTGCTCGCGCTGAGCCTGGTGCCCGTGGCCGCGCTGGGCGAGGGCGCGACGCGCATCTTTCCCTCGCAGAACGTGGTCGGCGTGGCGGGACGCGCGCTGAGCGCGGCGCTGCTGGGCTTCATGGGCGTGGCCGCCGTCGCGCTGCCGGTGCTGGCGGCGCTCTGGGGCGCGTTCGCCTTCCGCAAGGTGGACGCGGGGACGGCGATCCGCTGGTCCATCCTCCTGGCCGGCCTCATCGTCCTGGTCCCCTCCGCCATCTCGCTCCTCGGCGGGACGGCGGGCGAGCCGACGGCGGCCGCGGGGTGGCTGGGGGCCGCGGTGGCGGTGCTGCTGGTCTCCGCCCTCAGCGCGGTGGGCGGCGCGGTGGTCATCTTCTTTCTCTTCGCGGCGCTCTGCGTGGCGACGGTGGGATGGAACCCGCTGCGGACCGCCTTCCACGGCGGGCGCTTCGCGGTGACCCAGGCGCGGCAGGCCGCGGTCGCGCTTCCCCGCCCCTCCATGGCGCTCCCCAGCCCGCTGAAGCTGCTCCCCCGCCGCGCCGCCACCGGGGAATCGATGCCCGTCACGCCGGAGGACGACGGGATCGAGGACGCGGAGTACGAGTTCGAGGACGAGGGCTACTGGGGCGCGGACGAGCCCGCCATCGACCCGGACGCCACGCAGCTGGATCCCGTAGCGCCGCCGGCCGCGCCCGCGGCCCCCGCGAAGGCCGCGGCGGACGCGAAGAAGGCGGGGCAGAAGCCCGCGCCCCGGGGCACGAAGGCGGAGCAGGTGGAGCTGCTGCCGGAAGACAGCGGCGACCCGTACAGCACGGACCTGCCCACCACCGGTCTGCTGGTGGCGCCGCCGGCGCGCGACGAGGCGCGCAACCGGCAGGAGCTGGACAAGCTGGGGCAGGTGCTGATCGACAAGCTGGCCACGTTCAAGATCGACGGCACCATCGTGGGGATGACCACGGGGCCGGTGGTCACCCAGTTCGAGATCAGCCCCGCGCCGGGGGTAAAGGTGGCCCGCATCGCCAACCTGGAGGCGGACCTTGCGCTGGCCCTGCGCGCGCCCTCCGTGCGCATCGTGGCGCCGATCCCCGGCAAGGGCGCCGTGGGCGTCGAGGTGCCCAACCCGGTGCCGGAGATGGTCTACTTTCGCGAGACCATCGAATCCCCCGCCTTCCGCAACAGCAGGGCGGCGCTCCCGCTGGCGCTGGGCAAGGACATCGCGGGGCGGCCGAACGTGGCCGACCTTGCGAAGATGCCGCACCTGCTGATCGCCGGCGCCACGGGGTCGGGCAAATCGGTGTGCGTGAACACCATCATCACCTCCCTCATCTTCCGCCACACGCCGCGCACGCTGCGCTTCCTGATGGTGGATCCCAAGATGGTGGAGCTGTCGATGTACAACGACCTCCCCCACCTGCGGCACCCCGTCGTCACCGACAACAACGATGCCGCGGCGGTGCTCAAGTGGGCGGTGCTGGAGATGGAGCGGCGCTACACGCTGCTGAGCGTGAACGGCGTGCGCAACGTGCAGGACTTCAACAAGCGCCTGGAGCAGGGCGTGGTGATGCGCGCCAGCGAGGCGGAGGGCGAAGAAGGCGATCCGGACCGCTGGCTGTACCGCGGGGGCGAGCTGCCGTACATCGTCGTGATCATCGACGAGCTGGCGGACCTGATGATGACGGTGCAGGGCGACGTGGAAAAGCCGCTCGCGCTGCTGGCGCAGAAGGCGCGCGCCATCGGCATCCACCTGATCCTGGCCACGCAGCGCCCGTCGGTGAACGTGATCACGGGGCTGATCAAGGCCAACTTTCCCAGCCGCATCGCCTTCCGCGTCTCGTCCAAGGTGGATTCACGCACGATCCTGGACCAGAACGGGGCGGACGCGCTGCTGGGCAACGGCGACATGCTGATGCTGCCCCCGGCCAGCAGCGAGCCCATCCGCATCCAGGGCGCGTACCTGAGCACGGAAGAAACCGAGCAGCTGATGGACTGGTACCGCGAGCAGGCCCGCCTGCGCCGCGAAGAGGCGCTGGAGCGCGGGCTGGACCCCGGCGCCAGCACCGAGGCCAACATCCTGGACGAGGTGCGTGCCCAGGAAGACACCGGCGAGCTGGAGGACGACGAGGAGCCGGGCGAGCGCGACAAGCTGTTCCGGCAGGCGGCGGAGCTGTGCATCCAGCACCAGGGCGGTTCCACGTCGCTCCTTCAGCGCCGCCTGCGCATCGGGTACGGCCGCGCCGCGCGGGTGATGGACCAGCTGGAGAAGGCCGGCGTCCTTGGCCCCCCCGACGGCTCCAGGCCCCGCGACGTGCTCATCGACTTCGCGCAGCTGGACGCGGTGTGCGGGGACGCCTGAGTCAGCCCATCACCGAGTCGGCGTCCCCCCCCGCCGGCTGCAAGCCCCGCGATGTGCTGATCGGCTTCGCCCGGCTGGACGCGGTATGCGGCTCCGAGTAGCCGTGGGCGGGGGTCGGCGCCGGCCGGCGAGCCGGCCCGCGCGTGCGCGGGGTCAGGCGCAGCCATGGATTCCGCTCCACTCGCCCGAAGAGAAAAATGGAACCTACGATGCGCATCTTCAGCCTGTTCGCCGGCCTTTTGCTCATCTCTGCCGCCGCATGCTCCGACACCCCGACCGGCGCCGCGGGCGCACCCACGGCGCTGGCCAGTGCGGTGTCGCTGCCTGATTCCAGCGTGGCGGGCGCGGTGGCGGACGTGGCGGTGCTCGTGACCGACCGGGCGAACCGCCCGGTCCCGGGCGCGGAGGTGGACTTCGTCGTCACGGCCGGGGGCGGCCAGGTGGCCGCCGCGCGCGTGCAGGCGGACGCGGAGGGGATCGCCCGTACCGCCTGGACCACCGGCGCTGTGGAGGGCACCAACACTCTCCGCGCGTCGCTGGCGCAGGTGCCGGCGTCGCAGGTGACGTTCTCCACGCGCGGGGCGCGCGTCAAGCCGCAGGTGAGCGCTGGCGTTTCGCACACCTGCGCGCTCAACACCCGCGGCCGCGCGTACTGCTGGGGGCGCGACACCAACGGCCAGCTGGGCGATGGGCCGGAGACGACGAACCGGCTGGTGCCCACGCCGGTGGCGAGCGGGCTGGCCTTCTGGTCCATCTCGGCCGGCGCGCAGCACACCTGCGGCCTTGCCGCGGACCAGCGCGTGTACTGCTGGGGGATGGGCGTCGACGGTCAGCTGGGGACGGACAGGACCGTCGATTCCCGCGTGCCTGCGGCGGTGGCTGTGGCGGGGAACCCACCCTTCGTGCACGTGGAGGCGGGCGGGCTGCACACGTGCGCCCTCACCGCGAAGGGCGAGACGTGGTGCTGGGGGCGGAACATGGCCGGGCAGCTGGGCGCTCCGGCGCCGCTGACGCACGCACCCGCGCCGCGCCGGGTGGAGAACGCCCCCGCGTTCGTCACGCTCACGGCCGGTGACAACCACACCTGTGGGCTCACGGCCGCCGGCGAGGCCCACTGCTGGGGCTACAACGTGCTCGGCCAACTGGGCGATGGCACCCAGCTAAGCCGCAGCTCGCTCGCGCGGGTGCCGGGCATCGCATTCCAGGTGATCGAGGGCGGAGCGGCGTTCACCTGCGGACAGGCCGTCAGCGGGTACACGTACTGCTGGGGCAGTGACAACTTCGAGCAACTGGGGAATGCCGACGGAGGAAGCGACTGCGACATCCAGGGGTTCCGCCACCGCTGCTCCACCACGCCCACCGCGGTGCAGCCACGCACCGCGTACGGAGTGCTCGGGCTGGGAGAACGGCACGCGTGCGGACTGGCGCCCGGGGGGGGATCCGCGTGGTGCTGGGGCGCCAACGGATCCGGCCAGCTGGGCAGCGGCACGACCAACCCGTCGTGGACGCCGGTCGCGGTACAGGACCAGCAGACGTACGTGGACATCAGCGCCGGCCAGTTCCATACGTGCGCCATAAACAGGGCGGACGTGGTGCAGTGCTGGGGCGGCAACGACGTAGGCCAGCTGGGAGACGGCACCACAGCGCGGCGCCTTACGCCGACTGACGTCTTCGGAACCACCCTGCGCTGACGCATGACCCCAGCGAGCACCGCGCAGAGCGTACAGCCGAGGCGCGAGCGCGTGTTTACGCATGGAGTGGGGATGATGCGAGCTGGCGAGATCCTGGAGGCGTGCGTCTACGCGGACGACCCGGACGCGGCGGAGCGGTTCTACACGAGTGTGCTGGGGATGGAGGTCATCACGGGCGTGCAGGGGCGGCACGTGTTCTTTCGCTGCGGCGCGCGCGTGTTCCTGGTCTTTCAACCCGGAGCGCACGCGCGAGGGCGCCGGCCCGGCCACCGCCGCCGCGAGCACCTGTCCCGCATCATCGGACCACCTGCGCACTTGAGGTGGAGACCCTCCGCCGACCACCCGCCTGTTCGATCCTCCTCCGATGGACCACAACTACGACGCCCTCGCCACACGCTTGACCGAGTACGCACGCCTGCACCCGCGCCTGTACCGCGCGCGGGTGGCGGGGCTGGCGGTGCTGGGGTACGCGTACCTTTTCGGCGCGATCATCGTGCTGGCGGCGCTGGTCGCGGGCGCCGTGTGGATGATCCTGAACAACGTCGGCGCATGGGCGGCCATAAAGCTGGGCTTTCCGGTCGCGGTGCTCACGTGGATGGTCGGCAAGTCGCTGTGGGTGCGCTTCGTCCCGCCGGAGGGGCTGGAGATCACGCGCGGCGAGGCCCCCGAGCTGTTCGCGGAGATCGAGCGCGTGCGGACGGCCATGCGGGCGCCCCGCGTGCACAAGGTGCTCGTTACCGACGACTTCAATGCGGGGGTGAACCAGTACCCGCGGCTGGGGATCCTGGGCTGGTACCGCGTCTACCTTACGCTGGGGCTGCCCCTGATGGGCGGCATGCCTCTGGACGAGTTCCGCGCCGTGCTGGCGCACGAGTTCGGCCACGTGTCGCGCGCGCACGGCCGGTTTGGCGCGTGGATCGCGCGCGTGCGCTGGACCTGGATGCGGCTGATGCGGGAGCTAGAGCAAAAGAACCACTGGGCGCAGTCGCTGTTCAGCCGCTTCTTCTCCTGGTACGCGCCGTACTTCGAGGCGTATACCGCCGTCCTCTCCCGCAGCGAGGAGTACGAGGCCGACCGCATGGCGCAGGGCGTGAGCGGCGGGGCCGCGGGCCCGTCGTTCTGCCGGATGGAGATCACCGCCCGCTATCTGCAGCGCGCCTTCTGGCCGGAGGTCTTTGGCGGAACCCTGGCCGAGCTGCGTCCGCCGTCGCACGTGCACGTGCGGCTGCTGGACGCCGTCCGCGGCGCGCACGAGCACGCCTCCGCCGCCGAGTGGCTGGCCGAAGGGCTGCGCCAGCCCACCCGCGCCACCGATTCGCATCCCGCCACCCTGGAGCGCCTGAACGCGCTCGGGCTGAAGCCCGCGATGCCCCACGCGTTCGAGCAGAGCGCGGCGGAAGCGCTGCTGGGCGCGCGCGTGGAGCCGCTCGCGCACCGCCTGACGCACGCGTGGCGCCAGCAGGTGGAGGGGTACTGGCTGGACCAGCACCGCCGCTCCAGGGAGCTGGCTGCCAGGCTGGATGCCCTGGCGGAGAAGGAGGCGGCCGGCACGCTCACCCGCGAGGAGGCGGGTGAGCGCGTGTGGCTGACGGCGCAACTGCACGGCGATCGCGTGGCCGTGCCCATGGCGCGCGCACTGCTGGACGCGGAGCACGAGGACGCGACCATCCACTATTTGCTGGGGCGCGCGCTGGCGGACGAGAACGACCTGGCGGCGCTCCCGCACCTGGAGCGCGCGCTCACCCTTGACCACGAGTTCACGCCCCCCGCCTGCGCCGCCGCCGCGGACCTGATGGCCCGCCTGGGCCGCGAGGACGATTCGCGCGAGTACGTGCGCCGCATCGAGGCCTACCACCAGCGGCTGGCCTGCGCGCAGCGCGAGCGCAGCCCCCAGGCCCTCAGCCCCCGCGACCGTTTTCTGCCGCACGGGCTGGACGAGGAGCAGCTGGCGGCAGTGCGCGAGGCGGTGGCCGTGCGCGGCGTGAAGGCGGCCTACCTGGTGCGAAGGGAGGTGCACCACTTCCCCGAGCTCCCATGCTTCGTCGTCGCGCTCGCGCCGGGCACCCGCGTGGGCCTTCCCGGCGAGACGCAGCGGCTGGTGGACCGCGTCGCCGACGAGGTGTCGCTCCCGGGCACCTGCATCGTCCTCGTGCTGGAGGCCACGCAGCGGCGCTTCGCGAAGCCGCTGCGCGCGGTGGCCGGCTCGGAGGTGTACCGCAGGCCGTCGGTCTGGCGGCGCGGAGATCGCACACCCGCCGCCTGAAGCCGGATGAACCGTGGACGGGAAGGGATGATGCGGGCTGGCGAGATCCTGGAGGCGTGCGTCTACGCGGACGACCTGGACGCGGCGGAGCGGTTCTATACCGGCGTGCTGGGGATGGAGGTGATCACCCGCGTGGAGGGGCGGCACGTGTTCTTTCGCTGCGGCGGGCGCGTGTTCCTGGTCTTCAACCCGGAGCGAACGCGCGAGGGCGGCGGCCCCATCCCCGCCCACGGCGCGGACGGGGCGGGCCACGTATGCTTCGCCATGCGCGCGGACCAGGTGGACGCGTGGCGCGCGCACCTGCTGGCCGCCGGCGTGGAGATCGAGAGCGATTACGCCTGGCCCAACGGCGGCCATTCCCTGTATTTTCGCGATCCCGCCGGCAACAGCCTGGAGCTGGGCACCCCCGCCATCTGGCGCATGCCCGAGGCGGAGACGTTCGGCGCGTGATGCGAGGCTGGACGTGTACAGGGTCGCGACCATTTCTCCGCGCAAGCCCTGTCATCCTGAGGTAGCGCACACGCGCAACTCGATGTACCACAACCTTATGCGCGCGACCGAAGGACCTCCTCTACCGCCACGCGAGGCTGGTTCTCCCGCGGTAATCCAGTCCCACATTTCTCCCGCCAAGGCCTTTCGCCCGCCAGCGGGCACGAGCAGCGCAGCGGCTCGTAGATTCCTCAGTCGGCGCTGAACATCCAGCACAACGAAGATCGCGCGCGCCTCCCTGGGAATGACACTTTCGAGTTCAGACGCTCCCTCCTACAAGATCAGCGCAGCGCAGCGAAACTGCCGCGCTCGGCAGACCGTATTCCTCCCCCGCTGCCGTCGGCTTCCGCTCACGATGGAGACGAGATGATCCGCATCCTTCCGCGATTCGTGGTCCTGCCGCTCGCCGTCATGTCGATGACGGCGGCGGCGCTGGCGGGGCAGCAGTACCCCGCACGGGCGATGGACGGCGTGGCTGACATGGCGGGCATCATCGACCCGGCGGACGAGGAAAGGCTGCGCGGCAGGATCTCCATGCTCGCCGCGGACCCGGGCGTGGAGGTGGCGGTGCTCACCGTCCGAAGCATCGCGGACTTCCGTACGAACGACCGCACGCCTGAGGCGTTTGCGACCGCGGTCTACAACCAGTGGCGGCTGGGCCGGGGGTATCCGCAAGACGGCGTGCTGGTCCTGGTTGCGGTGGACGACCGCTTCGCGCGCATCGAAGTCGGCGACGGGGTGCCCGCGCCCTTGCAGGCGCGGATGCAGGGGATCATGGACGGGTGGATGGTACCGCGGTTTCGCCGCGGTGAATACGGCGGAGGCGTGACGGATGGACTTCGCGAGATCGAGAAAGCGTTCCGGGGCGCGTCCGCGGAAGCGGCGCCGGCACCGGAGCCGGCGTATCGCGCGCCCGCCGCCGAGCGGGAGCGGGGCGGCATTTCGCGCGCGGCGGTACTGGCGATCGGGGCGGCGCTGGCCCTCGCGGGATTGTACGCGGCCCGGGGGTGGCGCGGCCAGCCACGGCAGAACGACCGCCCCTGCCCCACCTGCCGCCGTCCGATGGAGTTGCTGGGCGAGACAGCCGATGACGCGTTCCTAAACGCGGGGCAGCGGCTGGAAGAGCACCTCAAGTCGGTGGATTACGACGTCTGGCACTGCGCCGGCTGCAACGTCCACCACGTGCTCGCCAACCCGAGCAGCGCCGCGCGAAAGTTGAAGTGCGTCCAGTGCGGACACCACACGGTGGGCATCAGCCGCACGGTGCTGCAGTGGCCCACGTACACGGACGACGGACGCCAGCGGGTGGTGCAGGAGTGCGGCCACTGCCACTGGCGCTCCGAGGGCGTGGTGGCCGTTCCACGCAGGGTGAAGTACGTCCCGGCGGATGACCCCTCGCGCGCCCGTTTCGCCGATGACTCCGACGCGGGCCACACCGGGTCCTGGAAAGGCGGCGGAGGCGGCTTCGGTTCAGGCGGGGGGTTCAGCTCGGGCGGAGGCGCCAGCGGCAGATGGTAGCGCACCCGCCGCACCCGGACGGAATCGTTCGCCATCTTCCTGATCTTGTGAGCGGTAGGCGCGGATTCAGTCGGGCGCGGCGCCGGCGGACGCTGGCAACGGCCGGCAGGAACGCGGGTTGCGCGGAGAGGGTAATCAACCCCACGTTGCGCCCGAACCCGAACGACGCCGAAGATAGATGATCAAGACGAGCACGTGCCTGGGACTGCTTCTGCTTCCGCTCGCCGCCTCCGCGTGCGGCGGCCGCGAGTCGTCCGCCGGCGCCCCCGGTGATGCGCCGCCGCGCGTGGCG
>JAHWJJ010000392.1 GCA_019348475.1 Gemmatimonadota bacterium
ATCGTGGCAACGGCTACCGTCGGCGATGAAGGGAGCGTTTGGACCGCGACGGCGGTGACCGGAGACGGCGCAGCCTCGCTCATATCCGGTGGGGGATCGGCACAGCCCACGACCAGCGCAAGGACGGCGGCACACGCGATCACGCAGCGCAGGCTTGATGCCGGCAAGCGAGGGCAGCCATGCATAGCGCCATGATACCTGAGATCAGCCGGCCGGGTCCCGGTCCGGCAAAAAGTGGATGCCGGCCCGCCCCAGCGGGACCGCGAAGTGTTCGCACGGCACCCCCATCTGCTGCTCGATGACTTGCTTGGACCGCCGCAGCTCGTGCTCCACCTGATCGGCGGAGAGATCCGCGAGGCGCGCGTGGGTCACGGTGTGGGAGCCGATGGTCATCCCGGCGGCCGCCATCTGCCGGCAGTCGTCCCAGCCGAGGAACTCCACCAGGATTCGCCCATGCGGGTAGAAGCTGCGGATCAGCTCCGCGTCGTCGCGGATCGACGTGCCGATGAACTGTGTCGGGACGAAGAACGCCGCCGGAGCGCCGTGGTCCACCAGCACCGGGACCGCGCCATCCAGGCACGACCTGAACCCGTCATCGAAGGTGATGCAGAAGTAGCGGCCGTCAAGAGGAGCGGACGATTCCAGCAGCGAGACTGCATCGTCAATGGAGACGAACTCGCCCAGGTTGCGCAGGTAGCTCAGCTGGCGGGCGAACCGGGCGCGCTCGTCCTGGTACACGTGATGGTAGTAAGGAAAGCGGATCCAGTTCTCTCCGGTTGGAACGGTGCGGAACGCCGACAGCACGGTGACTGCGGCATCGCGCAGGGGAGCGCGCGCGCGTTGCCACCAGGAGTTCCCCGCCGCGTGCTGTCTGTACGTGGCCACTGGCGCGGCCGGTCCCGCCTGCAGCGGCCGTGCCCTCGGGTTCATGGTGGCCACCTTAGCTCCGTTGTCACGACCGCACGCCTTCCCGCTCGAGGGGCAGTGGACGGCCACTACGGCCGTTGAGCCAAGAAAATAGAACGCGATTCGGCTGGATGCAAGCACGGGCAGGGCGTGCCACGGGTGCCTGGTTTCTCCGAGGGCACGCTCCGGAAGGGCGGCTCGCCCCCAGGCGCAGGCTGGCCTGCGGGCCGCCAGTATCACGTTGCATTGGAATGCAGCGTAACATCCTGTGGGCCACCAGGGTTGCCCGACCGGCGAGGGACGGATAGCTTGTGAGGTTTCCCCTCCGATGGCCGCCGCCCGATGGGGGCCATGCCCCGCGGCCGGCCTTTACGGGACGCCGAGCGCCGGGGCCCAGAATGGCGCAGGTAGCGTGGACGCGGAAGCAGAGCCCGAGGATACACACGCATGAGCCGGCAGCTGTTCCAGTACCATCCCACCTTTGCCTACCAGTACGTCCCGGGGCTCAAGGCACGGCTGGAAGGGGACGGCGGGCCCTACCTGCTCAGGGTAAACCAGGCGGGGTTCCGCTGCGCTCACGAGTTCACGCCCACGAAGTCGCCGGACCGCTTTCGCGTGCTGCTGTTCGGCGACTCGTACACGGCGGGCGACGGGGTGAGCGACCGGGACCGCTACGGCGACCTGCTGGAGGGGCTGCTGCCGGGGGTGGAGGTCTTCAACTTCGCGCTGTCGGGGACGGGGACGGACCAGCAGTACCTGATTTTTCGCGAGGCGGCGCGGGGCATCGAGCACGACCTGGTGGTGGTGGGGGTGATGGTGGAGAACATCCGCCGCATCGTGGCCCGCTACCGCGAGTACCTTTCGTCCACCACCGGCGAGCGGCTGCTGCACGCCAAGCCGTACTTCACCCTGGAGGGGGGCGAGCTGCGGCTGCACAACGTCCCCGTCCCCGAAAAGCCGGTGCGCCTGGACGAGCTTCCGCCGGAGGAGCGGCCGTACGTGGACCTGGGCGGGCGCTTTCGCCGGCTGCGCGACTGGGTGCGGCGCATGGGGTGGACGGACACCCTGCAGAGGCTGACCCGGTACCAGGCGCTCCCGGCGTACAACCGCGCCGGCAGCCCCGACTGGCTGCTGATGAAGGCCATCCTGACGCGGTGGGCCTCGGAGGCCACCGCGCCCGTGATGATCATGCCCATTCCCCTCCCGGCGTACGTGGAGGAGACCAGCTCGCCCCGGCGGTACCAGAAGCGCTTCCGGGAGCTGGCGGCGCTCCCCAACGTGACCGTGCACGACCCGCTGCCGCACCTGCGGCGGGTTCCGCGCGCGGAGCGCCGGGCGCTGCGCTTTCCCAACGACGTGCATCCGACCGCCGCCGCGCACCGCGTCCTGGCGCAGTCGCTGGCGGAGGCCGTGCAGCCCTTCGTAACCCGCGGAACGAACCTTACCTGATGGGCTCCAGCGTTCTCGGCATCTCGGCCTTCTACCACGACTCGGCCGCCGCCCTGGTGCAGGACGGCGAGATCGTGGCGGCGGCCCAGGAAGAGCGGTTCTCGCGCAAGAAGCACGACCCGCGTTTTCCCCGCAACGCCATCAACTACTGCCTGGAAGAGGCGTTCATCGAGCCCGACGAGCTCGACGCGGTGGTCTTTTACGACCACCCGCTGCTCACCCTGGACCGCGTGGTGCGCTCGCTGGCTGCGGCGGCGCCGCGGGGCGAGGAGCTGTGGGCGCAGGCGGCCCGCTCCACGCTGGGGCGCAACGTGTTCGTGGCGAAGTACGTCCGGCACGCGCTGAACGCCGACGTCCCCGTGCTCTTTACCGAGCACCACGCCTCGCACGCGGCGTCGGCGTTCTACCCCTCGCCCTTCGAGCGGGCGGCCATCCTCACCCTGGACGGCGTGGGCGAGTGGGCCACCACCACCATCGGGCGGGGGGACGGCGCCGACCTGCGCATCCTCAAGGAGATCGCGTATCCGCACTCGCTGGGGCTGCTGTACAGCGCCTTTACCTACTTCTGCGGGTTCAAGGTCAATTCGGGCGAGTACAAGCTGATGGGGCTGGCCCCCTACGGCCGCCCCGTGTACGCCGACCTGATCCGCGAGCGGCTGGTGCACGTGCTTCCCGACGGGTCGTTCCGGCTGGACACCGACTACTTCGGGTACCTGGACTCGCCGGTGATGACGAACGAGCGGTTCGCCGAGCTGTTCGGCGGGCCGGCGCGGCAGCCGGAGTCGCGCATCACCCGGCGCGAGATGGACCTGGCGGCCTCCATCCAGAAGGTCACCGAAGAGGTGGTGGTGGCCTGCGCCCGCCACGCCCGCGCGCTGACGGACCTGCCCGACCTGGTGCTGGCCGGGGGCGTGGCGCTCAACTGCGTGGCCAACGGGATCCTGCTGCGCGAAAAGGTCTTCGACCGCATCTGGATTCAGCCGGCCGCGGGCGACGCGGGCGGCGCGCTGGGGGCGGCGCTGCTGGCCGCGCACACCCGCTTCGGGAGCGAGCGGCGGATGAACCCCACCGGCCGCGATATGCAGAAGGGGAGCTACCTGGGCCCCGCCTACAGCACGGCCGAGGTGCAGGCGTTCCTGGACCGCGGCCGCTACCCCTACCGCCGGGTGAGCGCGGACGAGCGGGCGACGACGGTGGCGGCGGCGCTGGCGGAGGGGAAGGTGGTGGGATACGTGGCGGGGCGGATGGAGTTCGGCCCGCGGGCGCTGGGGGCGCGCTCCATCCTGGGCGACCCGCGCCGGGCCGAGACGCAGGTGGCGATGAATCTCAAGATCAAGTATCGGGAGTCCTTCCGCCCATTTGCGCCGTCGGTGCTGGCGGAGAAGGTCTCGCAGTACTTCGAGCTGCACGAGGAAAGCCCGTACATGCTGCTGGTGGCCCCCGTACGCGAGGACCGGCAGCTGCCCATGAGCCCTCCCAGCGTGCACCAGGCCGATGATGATATGCTGGAGGTGGTGCGGCAGGCGCGCAGCGACATCCCGGCCGTCACCCACGTGGACTACAGCGCGCGCATCCAGACCGTGCATCCCGACGACAAGCCCGATTACCACGCGCTGATCGCCGAGTTCGAGCGGCTCACGGGGTACGGGGTGATCGTCAACACGTCGTTCAACGTGCGGGGCGAGCCCATCGTCTGCACGCCCCAGGACGCGTACCGCTGCTTCATGCGCACCGAGATGGACGTGCTGGTGCTGGAGGACTGCATCCTCTGGAAGGATGAGCAGCCGGCCGTGGCCAACGACGACTCGTGGAAGGAAGAGTATGAGCTCGACTGAGGATCGGAACGACGAGGCGCTGCGCCGTTTTCACGCGGAGCGCCTGGCCCCCGCGGCGGAGCGCCTCAAGGCGCGCGGCGCGGAGCTCTTTCCCCTGCGCCCGAACCCGTCCGCGGCGAGCTATTGGACGGAGCGGGCCCCCGCGGAGTACGTCTTCGAGCTGGATGCCGAAGAGGTGTCAGGGTACCTGCGCGCCCGCTGGGAGGCCGAGGGGCTCCCGGAGCTGGCGCCGCTGGCGGCGGAGCTCGGGACTCTGTCCCGCCAGCTGGAGCAGAAGCCCGACACCGCCCCGGCCGAGCTCTCGCCGTTCATCTACGCCATGTTCTGATCCGGTGCGCGCGCGGCGCGCCGCTGCCGTCCAGCACGGGCACA